>CAIJXW010000001.1 GCA_903824755.1 uncultured Bacteroidota bacterium
AAACAATAGAATCAAAATAGAAAGTATAGTTTGGAGATGCATCACCTTGGGTTCCTAAATCAAAAATAAACACAAGCTTTTGATAGGAGTTTGTTGTAGAAATTGTAGTATAATCGAACGTTAGTTCTTGCCAAGCATTTGCAACTGTACAAGTAGCTTCTTTTTCAAAGAAAGTTCCCGGGGCGGTCAAGTTTTCTACTTTTAATAATAATTTAGCTCCTACTCTTGGAGAATATACTTTGACTTTGAATTTCTTATTCACAGAAAAGTTAATTGGTGATGAAAGCGTAGTCAAACTACCACCATAAACTGCTCCTGGGCCTTTTACCATTTTTGCTACAAAAGGAGATGTGTTAATTCCTGTTGGAAATGGATTGGCAATTCGAGTTGTATTTCCACCGCCAAAATTAACAAATGCATAAGGCAAAGTTGTAGAATCAAAATCTAAAGGCAAAAGTATTAATACTGAAGGAGTTACCGTCACTGTTTGTGTAAACGGTGCCGATTGTGCACTACCACTAACGGCATACACTTTTACTTGATAGGATCCAGCAGTTGTATAAACATGCGTTTTTGTTTCTCCTTCCAAAAATGTTTCTGGAACATCATTTGGATTCGCACCATTGAAATAAACTTTGAAATTTGTTTCAAAATTTGCTGTTGCTGTTACGCTTACTTGCATAGTATTCAAAGTAGAAAGCGAAACATTTACTTGAAGATTTGTAGGAGGAAAAAACGAAATATTTATAGGAAATATTCTTTCTGTTCTTTTTCCGTTAATCGTAATTCCGACAATTTTAATTTCAAATGGCCCTTCGCCATATTGATGCGTCACTTTTTCTCCAGCGGCTAATAGTGCTGGTTCCAAAGTAGCATCACCATAATAAACTTCAAATTGAGAAACACCTTCTCCTATAGGAACAATCGTAACGGTTCCTGTGTTATCTGATGAAATTGATATTTTTGCATCTATGTTCATTGGTGCTCCAATGGTATCCAAATCAAACTCTTTATTGTCTTTAGCACATCCTAAAAGAAGACTAAGAGTAAACAAACCAAATATGTATTTTATATTTTTCATAATTCTAAATTTTTAATATCCAGGATTTTGTTGCCAGTTTCCATTAGAAAACTGAATTTCTTCAAATGGAATTGGGAATAATTCATTTTTATTTGCCGAAAAGCCAGTTATTTTACTTGCTGCTGTTCCAGTTCGAACTAAATCAAAGAAACGATGTCCCTCGCCAAGTAATTCTAACCTTCTTTCATTCCAAATAAAATCTGTCAAGGCTTGTCCAGTAAGACTAACTCTGTGATTTGTATCCCCAAAAGCTCTATCTCTAACTAAATTCACATATTCTTGTCCTTTTGCATTATTTCCAGAACGGCTATTAGCTTCGGCAGCCATCAACAGTACATCAGCATAACGAATAGAACGATAATTGTTAGGATTAGTAAGGTTTTGATCACCAATATTTGAATCTCCTTTTCTAGCTAAATATTTTCTATTAAAGAAACCTGTGTGTTTATAACCTGTTCCGAATGAAACACCCGAATTAGCTGCTGCCCAAGTTGTCATGTTTAAAATGGCAACATCACGTCTGTTATCGCCAGCTTCATAAGCATTATATGCTTCTTGTGTTGGAACATTAAAACTATATCCTGAATCAAAAAGTGGCCCCGTATAATTTCGAATTCCATTGAAACCTACTGCTACATTTCCTTCACTACATTGAAGACAATTAAAACTAGCTCCTTCTGCATCAGTATATTGTACCTCAAATACTGATTCTGCATTGTTTTCGCCAGCATCTTCAAAAATTGAATTATAGTTAGATACCAAAGAATAGGCGTTTGAAGAAATCAAAGTTTCAAAAGTAGCGGCACTTTCAGAAAATTTATCTTGATATAAATAAACTTTCCCAAGAAGTGCTTGAGCGGCTCCTTTTGTAACCCTTCCCGTTTGAGCTGGAGTTGCACTTAAATTTAAAACTGCAAATTGCAAATCGGCTTCAATAGATGCATATACGTCTGCAACTGAAGATCTAGGAATTGATTTTTCGTCATTTACATTAAATCTTTTATCCCCATTTAATGGAATTCCACCAAAGAATTTAACCAATTCAAAATGATAGTAAGCACGAAGAAAACGAGTTTCGGCAATCACTTGATTTTTTGACGGAAAATCTGTTTTGTCCTTAAATTCCATTATATAATTGCATCGTTGAACACCTGCAAACATCCAATTCCAAACATCTTTTAGATTTGGGTTTACAGAAGTATGAGTCATTTCGTCAATTTGTTGAATTCCGATTACATCAGTAGCACTTTCACCACCAGACAAGGTATTGTCAGAAGCTATCTCGCCTAACATCACATTAATGTATGATGATTGCAACATATCATAGGCACCAATAAGGGCTTTTTTGTATTCTGATTCTGAATTAAAATAATTTTCAGAATCGATAGAATAAGGTGCTTCTTCGTTAATAAATTCCTTCGAACAAGAAATTGATAAGCTAATTGTTATTAACAATAATAAAGCTTTAGTAATAGTATATTTTTTCATTTTAAAAATTTTAAAAATTAACATTTAATCCAAATGAATAAATTCTTGGAGCTGGATAAAATCCAGAATCGATTCCTCCTGCAATTGGATCGCCAGTATTTGCGGTAGCATCAAAACCTCTATATTTTGAGAACGTATATACGTTATTCACCGAACCATATAGTCTGAATTTTGACATACCCAATTTTTCAACAATGCTTTTTGGCAATGAATACCCAAGTTGAATATTTTGAATTCTCAAAAACGAAGCATCTTCAACAAAATAACTTGAAAACAGGTTATTGCTAGACGGTCCTGTTGTCACTCGTGGTACTGTATTACTAGTTCCTTCGCCAGTCCACCTGTCAAGAACATAATTCAGTTTGTTCAATTTGTTTTCTGTTCTTTCATAATTTCTAATTAAATCGTTTCCTACTGAAGCATAAGAATAGGTTATGAAATCAAAATTTTTATAATTCAAATTAATATTGAAACCTAATGTATAATCAGCAATGGATTTTCCGATATAGGTTCTATCCTTGAAATCGACAACGCCGTCACCATTGACGTCTTTAAAGCGTAAATCACCAGGAGATGTAGGTGATCCAAGATTTTGAGTTGGTGAATTATCAATTTCGGCTTGATTTTGGAAAATTCCGTCTGTTTGCAAACCATAAAAAACACCTATTGGCTGTCCCACTTCCATTCTTGTTGGTGCCAATTGACCAATTGCAAATGCACCACTTTCTATATAATTCGTAGAATTTTTTACTTCAAGAACTTCATTATTAATAGTTGTAATATTAAATCCTAAATCATATTTAAAATCATTAACATTATTTTTATAATTAATAACGAATTCAAATCCAGAGTTTTTCACTTTTCCAGCATTTACAGATGGTGCTCCAGAACCTGGTGCATAGCCTCCATTTATTCCCGAAATAGGCACGCCTCCAATAATTAAATCAGTTCTCGTATTATTGAAATAATCGGCTGTAATTTCTAATTTATTATTAAACAATTTAGTTTCAAAACCTAAATCAATTTTAGTGTCTGATTCCCATTTTAAATTTTTATTAGGAATAATTCCAACAGCTACTCCTCCTGTTGTTAATGAATTATTGAAAACATAAACTCCCTCGCCTGACAATATAGATCGATATGCATTTGGAGATGCCACATCGTTTCCTAATGTTCCGTAACTTCCTTTAACTTTCAAAAAGTTAACAATACCCTCTTTATTGAAAAAATCTTCTTGTGACACTAACCAACCTCCCAAAATGGATTTGAAATAGGCCACACTATTATTTGAAGAAAAACTACTTGATTGATCTCTTCTAAAAATAAATGACAACAAATATTTTTCTTTAAGGTTATAATCAAGGGTTGCAAAAACTGAAGGTCTTTTATAAGGTGTTGATTTATAAGAACCATTCGTAACAATACCTGCCAATGGCTCAGAATTCGGATCAACTTCTAAATCTACCTCTGTTGGAGGTCCAGCAAGAGCAATATCCGCAAATTCCCATGAGTTATAGGGTACATTAAAACCAGTTGCAAACAAACCTTCTCCTCTGTTTTCGTATAAAGTTCCTCCAACGGTCAATTTGATTTTGTGATCTTCATAAAATGTTTTTTCATATTCCCCAAATAAATCAAAAGTAAAACTACTGAATCGTGTTGCTTTTTGAGAAACACTATTATTGTTCACATTAAATACTTTCGAATTTCCATAATTTAATCTCTTACTAAAAGATTTACCTACGTCATTGGCGGTGTCAAAACCATATCTTGTCGTAATTTTGATTTCACTTGTTGGTTTGTATTGAAGTACAAAATTTCCGTTTAATCGTTGTTGATTATAACTATTATATGTGTTTTCAATTTGAGCCAATGGATTAATAACTTCGTTTCCATAACCTGGAGTATCAGGAACCAAAGTATAATTTCCATCTACATCATAAGGTAAAAGTGTTGAAGGTGTGTTGATTGCATTAAACAAAACTGACCCAATTCCATTTTCACTCAAACTCTTTCTGTTATAATCTGTATAGATAATATTTGTAGAAAAATTTATTTTAGGAGAAATATCAAACCCTAATGAAATTCTTGCATTACTTCTATCAAATCCAGATTTATCAAGACCTATAATACCTTCTTGTGCAATTTTTGATGCACTCATTGAATACGTAATTTTGTCAGAACCTCCAGAAACCGAAATGTCATTATTAGAAATACCCGCTTTTTTAAATACTTCATCTTGCCAATCTGTTCCTTTTCCTAATCCAGAAACAATTGGATAAGGCAATGCTTGTCCGCCATTAGCATAACTTTCGTTTAATAAAAGTGCATATTCGGTTGCATCTAGCATATTGACTTTTTTTGTTGTTTCTTGATATCCAAAATAGGAATTGAACGAAACCTTAGTTTTGGAATTTTTCTTACCCGTTTTTGTAGTAATCAAAATTACTCCATTCGCTCCCTTTGATCCATATACAGATGCTTGAGCATCTTTCAGTACTGTAAAACTTTCAATATCCGAAGGATTTAATAAGCTTATATCTCCTTCATAACCATCTATCAAAGTATATGGGGCATTACTACTATTTGAAGAAATACCTCTAATACGTATATTGAATCCAGCACCTGGAGCTCCAGAACCGCTAGTTACAACAACACCCGCAACGGTTCCTTGAAGGGCTTGAGTTGCATTTATTGGTCGGATTTCATCGATTGTTTTTGCAGAAACGACAGAAACAGAACCTGTTAGGTCTTTCTTCTTTTTACTACCATAACCGACTACTACAACTTCTTCCAAAGATTTTGTATCACTTTGCATTGAAATAGTTAGTTTTTTTGAACTAGTAATGGTTACCTCATAATTTTTGTATCCAACAGCCGAAAAAACTAATTTGTCTCCCGAAGTTACTTTTGGGAATTTAAAGTTTCCATCGATGTCGGAAATAGTAAATTGTGATGAATTCTTGAGTGCTACATTCACACCTGGAAGTGTAGAATCATTTGAAGCATCAACAACTTTTCCACTCACTTCAAACGTTTGAGAAAATCCCAAAGATGAAATAAGCAAAAGAGCAAATAGCATTAATTTTGATTTCATAATTATTTTTGTTTTTTAGTGATATAAAAATAGATGTTCCTTGTTTTAGTTGGATAAAACAAACCACTACAAAAAACATACAATCAAAAAAATATGTAATAAAAAATCACTTTTTAATAAAAGACCTAGATATATATGATAAAACATTATTTTATCATAAAAAAAAGGAGTTTTTTATTACTACTATTTTGTCCACTAAAGATATAATGTTGTGGTTTTGTATAGTTATAGTTGCCGATAAAGGATACGGTTATATCGATAAAATGTATTCCACAAGCCCTTGTTCGTGTGGTAAATCCATTTTTTTACGCAAACGATATCGTTTTATCTCTACGCTTCGAACAGAAATATTTAACAATGGTGCAATTTCTTTTGAAGAAAGATTCAATCTTAAATAAGCACATAGCCTCAAATCATTTGGAGTTAGCGGAGGGTGTGCACTTTTAACTTTTTTCAAAAAGTCTTTATCTGCGTTGTCAAAAGCTTCTTTAAAGACATTCCAAGTAGTATCTTCTGTGATATTATTAGTGATTGTGTTGATGACTGACTTCAAACTAACCGTATTAACTTCTGATGATTTTTTCAAATCTTCTTTTATTAATGCCAATAAATCATTTTTCTTAATCAAACTCATCGTTGATACCGCCAATTCTCTATTTTTTGCATCTACATCTTGAAGCAGTTGCTCGTTTTTAACTTTCATTAATTCTTGCGAATTTTCAAGCTCTTTTATTTCGAGCAATAGATTATTCTCTTCTATTAATTTCTCTTTTTGCTTTTGATAATAATTTTGATAGGCCTTGTTGATCATATTGGCAATTGCTATACAAAGAGCAAGATAAAAAAGCAGCGCTAAATTGGTAAAATACCACGGTTTCTTAATAACAAATGTATAGTTTGCCGTATTTACAGGAACCGAATTAGCAATTTTGGCACGAACCATAAAAGTATATTCACCAGAAGGAAGATTTTTAAAATTAACGGTCGGTTTGGCACTCCATTCACTCCATTCGTCCTGAATTCCTTTTAACAAATATTGATATTCTGCATTGATATATTTGTTATATTCAGGTACATTATAGCTAAATGTGATATTGTTTTCGTCATGCTTAAATTTGCCTTCATCAGAAATAGAACAATTTATTAGCTTCTCGTTAAGTTTGTTGATGTTGATATTTGAAATTGAAATGCGGTAATTTTTAAAACTCAAATCATTAATATTGATAATATAATAACCATCTGTTGTGCCGATAAGATAAAGTGATTTAGTCAAATTTGTAATGTTTTCAAAGCCCAACATCGAATTTGAAAGTGATGCAGGAATCGGAATTGTATTTTGCTTTAGCTCATAACTCAATTTGCTTAATGAGAAATAGTGAATATAATTTTTAGAAAACAACCATATTTTATCCGATTTGTCAACAATTAATTTACCAGATGTATATTCGTCTTTTTCAAAAACAGAACTTAATAACTTTTCCTTTTCAAATTTTTTGGTGGTATTGTTAAGTTTAAAAATCCCCTCTTTATAAGCATAATAAATTGTATTGTTAAACTTTATCAAACTGGCATTTTTTCCTTTTTTTGGCGAAGCATAAGCAAATAGCTTATTCGCTTTTTGGAATTTTGAATCCAATTGAAATCGGAAAACTCCCTTATATTCATGGCTCACATAGATTTCGTTAGATTTATTAATTTCAAAATAACGAGAAGAATAATCAAACCCAGCGATTTTATTTCTAAAAACCCAATTTCCATTTTTGTTTTCTAAAACAGAAATACCAGAATAATTTCCTTGAAGAAGTAAGTTGTTATTATTTGGAACTGACTCAAATTTCCATGTCCCTGATTGTAAAAAAATCGGAATTGCACTTGTGTTTTTTATAACAAAAGACCCTGAATCATGCCCACAAAAAACAGTACCATTAACCTGCTTCAAAGACCAAACTTGCCCTTTTGTCCCGCCTATGAATTTGAATTGGTCGTTGCTGTTATAATTCTTATAAAACAAACCTTGATTGGTTCCAATATATAAAATATTGTTATGTAGAAGTGACGTATAGACCGTTCCTAAAATCCCCGTATCGTCAGAAAAACTCTTGACTGGCGATTGAAGATTAATGCAATTAATGCCGTTGTCAAGTCCAATCCATAAGTTTTTGTCCGCATCTTCAAACAAAGATAAAACCGTATTATTGCTCAAACCGCGACTTTGGGTGATATGATATTTTATTTTGCCTTCTTTAGAAAGAAGAAAAACACCATTTGAAACTGTGCCAAGTGCAAAACTACCATCTGTTAATTGTTGACTACTATATATACTGCCAATTCCCAATTGTGAATCAGCCTCCGTTGAAAATCTAGAAATGTTATTTCCAAAAAGTTTATAAAATCCATCTATTTGTGTCTGGATTAACAAACCTTCATCTAAAGCAAAAACGGATACAATTTTGTTGTTATTTATAATTGGATTACTAGAAACCAATTTGCTTTTTCCGTTTTCGATTTCAAATAATCCTTCTGAATTCGTTTGAAAATAGACGGAATTATTCGTTCTAAACGATTTTACAATATTACTTTTTGGCTTGATTATATTGAATTTTCCTGATTTTGTATCATATATAAAAATCTTATTCAAAGACTGAAAAATTACCCATTGATCATAATTAAGAATATTCCAAAACTGTTCGTCATCTTGAATTTTATTTCTAATAAATTTACTTAAAGAGGTATATCCTAACTGACCGTTTGTATGCCTTGTCCAATAGCCAAATTCCATATAACAACCCGTATATATTTTATTATCAATAACTTTTACGGAACGAATAATCGTTTCATTTGGAGAAGGATATAACGTCCAATTTGAACCATTATATTCTAGTAGACCATCATTATTTGCAAAAAAGATATAATTGTTTTGATCCTGAGAAATCATCCAATTTTGATTTCCAGCACCATAAGTAGCCGCATTATATTTTACTATTGGTGGCAATTCTTGTGAGAATCCTATGTGGCTAAACAC
>CAIJXW010000002.1 GCA_903824755.1 uncultured Bacteroidota bacterium
ATAAAAGATTTGTAATAGTCTTTTTCAAAATCGGTTATTAAAATTTCTTTATCGAAATCGTGAAAGGAATCCACGATTTCGTCGGCAAAACGAACAAACCCATAAATACTGTAAATGGCATCCCTCACATCAGGAGAAAGCATTTTTACCGCCAAAGAGAATGAAGTACTGTAGTTTTTCGTTACGAGTTTGCTGCACTTGAAAGATACTTCATCAAATAATTGCTTCATGTTTATTGCTCTGAAAATTTCTTATTAATTAAATCTGATACAATCTTACCTGAAATCAACGAAGGCGGAACTCCCGGTCCTGGCACTGTCAACTGTCCGGTAAAATATAAATTCTCGACTATTTTGCTTTTTATCTTAGGCCTTAAAAAGGCGGTTTGCGTCAAAATATTAGCCAATCCATAGGCATTTCCTTTGTATGAATTATAGTCCTTAATAAAATCATTAACGCAAAAAGATTCGATAAATATAATATTATTTTTTATTTCCTGCTTGGTTAATTTTTCCAAACGGGTAATAATTTTATCAAAATATTTTTCCCTTAATTCAGGAGTATCATCTAATCCTGGAGCAAGAGGAATTAAAAATATAGCTGCTTCTTTTCCGGATGGAGCTGAATTCGTATCGGTTTTTGAGGGGAAACTTGCGTAAAATAATGGTTCATCTGGCCACTTAGGATTATCATAAATATCTTGCGCATGAACATCAAAATCTACATCAAAAAATAAAGAATGGTGTTCTACATTTTCTACTTTTTTATCCAATCCAACATAAAATAGAAGTGAAGAAGGAGCAAAGGTCTTTTTATCCCAATATTTTTCAGAATAGGCTCGGTGTTTTATATCCAATAAAGTTTCAGAGTGGTGGTAATCTGCTCCTGAAAGAACTACATCGGCAGTAATATATTTTCCGTTAACAACAATTCCAACTGCTTTGCCATTTTCAACTTCTATTTTTTCAATATTAGAATTAGTGTGAATGGTTACACCAAGTTCTTTAGCCAATTTTTCCATAGCTAGTATTACTGAATACATTCCGTTTTTTGGGTGAAATGTTCCTAAACCAAAATCGGCAAAATTCATAAAGCTATAAAATGAGGGCGTGTCTGAAGGTTTAGCTCCTAAAAACAATACTGGAAATTCTAGTATTTGAACTAATTTTTTGTTTGTAAAGCGTCTGCGAATGTCTTTAGAAATGTTACCAAAAAACTGATTTACTTTCAATGCAGTTTCTACTGTTACCAATTCCATTGGAGAAACTCCTGGGCGATAAACCAAGTCTTTAATGGCAATGTCATAGTTGCTTTGTGCCTCTTTCATGAAGGCTTGCAACTTGGCTCCGCTTCCTTTTTCGATGGATTCGAAAGTGGTTATAATTTCTGGTAAATTATCGGCAATGGTAACAAAATCAAGTTCCCCAAAATACACTTGGTATGCAGGTGAAAGCTTAATTAGTTCATAATAATCAGAAGGCTTTTTGCCAAAATCGGCAAAAAATCGTTCAAAAACATCAGGCATCCAGTACCATGTTGGACCAATATCAAATGTAAATCCGTCTTTCTTTAGCTGCCTTGCTCTTCCGCCTATGGTGTCATTTTTTTCATAAATAGTTACTGAGTTTCCTTGTTGTGCCAAATAGCAGCTTGCCGCCAATGCAGAAAATCCAGAACCTATGATTTTGATGTCTTTATTCATTTTATTATGGGAATGGAATTATAATTCCTCTACAAATTCATGTATGTTTTGAAATACGCGAACGGTTTCGTTGCGTAATTTTTCATCTATGTTTTGGGCATTTCTGCCGATGAACCAAATTTTAGAATCTTTTTCTAATATTTGTTCTTTAACTTCGTCCAAATAAGAGTCAAGAAATTCTTTATTAGGCTCCACCGTAGTATAACAAACATATACAATGTTATTGAAATATTTTTTTAAATCTTTCAAACTATCTACAGGAACGCTTTCACCTAGGTAAATTGATTTGTATCCACTTAAGATGATTTCATAATTAAGATACATCAACCCTAGCTCATGAACTTCATCTGAAGGAAGATAGAGTACAAATATTTTATCGTCTTTGGTAGGAACATTGTTTTGAATTTTTTCTGTGTTTACCCAAATTTTCAACTTAATTAAATAGCTAATAAAATGTTCGTGCGCTGGACTAATTGTTTCTGCTTGCCATAAAAATCCAATTTCTTCCATAAGTGGAATAAACACTTCAAAAAATACTTCTCTAAATGATTTTTCAGAAAGTAAATTATTATAAGTATCTAGAAATAATTTTTGATCAAAGTTCATCATCGCCATTTTAAAAGAGCTAATCGCATGATTCTTGGCGCTTTTATTTGAGACTATTTCACTTACTAATTGGGGAATTTTTTCGGGAGATAACTTTGAAATCTTGGAGATTTTATAGCCATAATCGTGTAAAAGGGTGATATTAAGTATTTTTTGTAACCCTTTTAAATCATAATAACGAATATTGGTATCGGTTCGAAGCGGCTCTAATACATTGTATCTTTTTTCCCAAATACGAATGGTATGTGCTTTTATCCCAGTTAGATTTTCTAGGTCTTTAATACTAAAAGTATTCTTTACATTACTCATGGCTAATTTTTTGTTTAACAAAAGTAATAAAAAAAGTGAACAAAACGAAAATTAATTATGTATTTATTTAAACAAAAAGTCCAAAACATTGTTTTGGACTTTTTGTTTATCGTGACCACGATCAGATTCGAACTGACACGTCTTGCAACACCACCCCCTCAAGATGGCGAGTCTACCAATTTCTCCACGTGGCCATAAATAAAAAAAGTCAAGCTTTAGCTCGACTTTTTTTGTGACCCGACTGGGGCTCGAACCCAGGACCCCATCATTAAAAGTGATGTGCTCTACCAACTGAGCTATCGAGTCA
>CAIJXW010000003.1 GCA_903824755.1 uncultured Bacteroidota bacterium
ATGTCTCTGACTTCATCATTGAATGACGTTCGCCCTATTGGAAGACCAAAGATAACTAAAACCAACAGTATTATAAAAAAGAAAAATATTAGAATGTAATCCATAATATGTAAAGATATTAAAAATTTAGGTTGATTTTATAATTATTTTGTTATTTACTTTTTCCCCAATGTAATTATATTTCTTGTTTTTAATGCGATCCTCAATAGTAAACATAATCGACGAACCCTTTTTAAGTTTATAGTGCGTTCTCAAAAAGTCGTAGGCCATTTTACCGGCGATGATGGGTTTCTCTGCTCTAAACGCGTGTTCATTATAGGATTTGGGTTCAAGGAAATGGAATGTCCTTAACTTAATTTTGCTACCACCAGTCATTCCTATTATGGGGGGTTGGTCTTGATATTCTGATATTTTAGATATATTACTTATTGAATATGATGGATTCTGCTGTAAGTATGGTTGAACATACTGTTGCGTCGTAAACATTGGTCCTTGTGGTAATACTTCTTGTTCTTGTTTTCTAAAAGGATTCCTCAAAACACGACTGACTTTTTCTCCGAATCTACCAACTTTTTCTCCTAATCTACCCAAAAAACCTTTTTCTGGTTGTTGTGGTAGAGTGGAAGATTGATTAAACACACTCATATTTTTTTGATATTGAGATGAATTATTATAATTCCAATTTCTTCTTAAATAACTCGACCTTTGCGAACTAAGTCTTTCTCTTTCAAGACGTTTAATTATTTCTTGTTGATTACTCATAATTTTCATAAATTCCCCAAGTTTATCATCCCAGATTCCTTTCTTAAATTCATCCGAATACATTTTAAAGATTCGAATAATTCTTTCGTAATCACCAGCCAGAAACATTTTAAAAATATCACATAATCTTAAATTCGGGTTAATTTGTGATAATAAATTTTGCGCAAAATTTGGCATAATATTCGGGTCAGACCCTTGAAGTAATGCTATACAACCTAATTCTAATTTATGATTAGTAGATATACCTTTATTCGCAATTAAATAAAAGAAGAAACTGTAATCGAAAGGATCTGATGTTTGGTTTATATTTGAAATAAAGTTGAATGGCATTGAAGTTAATACAGGAGTATTTTTTGGTAATTTAGTATTTAATGAATTTACTAATGATTGTTGTTCTATTGATGATTGTTGTCCCATTTGAACTCTCGTTAGAAAATCATTCGAATTATTATTTCTATAATATCCAGTATTTCCCTTAATAAAATTTATTATTTTAGCACTATCAAACCCATTAAAAATAAGAAAATATCGCAATAAATCATAAACACTGTATTTTACATATTTTGAATCAATTCCAATAATAACTTTTTCATTCAAATATTTATCCTTCGCCATATTAATTAATACTGACGATTTTGCTATTTCAGGATAATATTGAACATTTCCAACAACATATAATCTCGCCATTTCGGCCTGTGGAACTAATTTACTCAAATCAATACCTTTTCCAAAAATTGAAAGTAATGTTAGCATTCTACGCAATTTATTATTATTAAATAAATATTTGTCAAAATTATAATAATTTTGCGATTGTTGTGGAGCTGATGTTCCCTGACTTTGTGATTTAAATTCTTGAAATCGTTTCATTTCTTTTTCTTGAGATTGTTCTTGTATCATTTTTTTTAATTCTTGAACTTCTTTTTTTATTTCGTGAATTGAATTTTGTGTAATTTCTTGCTGTTGCTGTTGCAGTTGCTGTTGTTGCTGTTGCGGTTGAGCTTGATTTCTCAAATAACTCATAAATTCACCAAGAAATTTTTTATTTTCTGGTGAAATATCTTGTAATTGTTCAGTACTTTGAATATTTCTTATTAATTTTTCAAAAGAAGTAGTTCTTGATTGAAATTGCGGGTCATATGCTTTATATTTTGCGTTCGATTCATCTTTATCACTTGGCTTCCATCCAACATTCATCGCGATATTACGGAACGACATTTGAAAAAATAATAAGTGATATGAAGCATCTTGGTTTAATTGATTTGTCAGTGATGGGTCTCCTCCAAGAAATAAAAATAAAACAACCAATGGTTCAATACCAAGAAAAACCGCTAAACTTAATAAATTAAAACGATATATCATCTTTTCTGGTCCTTTTGGACCTTGTTTAATTTCTTGTATTAAATTCATTAATGGCTTCACTCTTGTAAATTCAGGAAATTCTCCAAATATTTGTTTTATTGAAACATTAAAAAATTTATTAATAACAACTGCAATATTTTCCTCTGATTTATCTTTTCCTAATTTTTGAACCGCTGTAATTATTTTAAAAAATATATCAATTAATAACTTTGATTCACCTTCGATTGATTGTTCAAGTTGAGGTTGAGCAAGTTGAGGTTGAGTCGTTTTAGTAAATTTTCTTTTTATAAATTCTTTAAATTTTGCAAATAATGATGTTTGTGTTTGTTGAGACATTTCTGCTTGTTTTACTTCACCAAATAATTCATCTTTTAATAATGAAATTTCAGTAATATCCTCATACGATATTTTTCTTAATTTTTTAACATCTTTTTTAAATAATGCAATCATAAGATTTTTTATTTCATCAAAAATGTTTTCTTCAATAATTTTAAATTTTAGTTTATTTCTTAAATCAAACG
>CAIJXW010000004.1 GCA_903824755.1 uncultured Bacteroidota bacterium
ATATCCAACAACGGCAGGAGATATGATGTATTGGAATGGAACCACATGGGTTCGAGTAGCTGCTGGAGTCAATGGGCAGACTTTAACTTATTCAAACGGAGTTCCGGTTTGGACAGATACTGTAGTTCTTTCAAATATAATTGTTTCCCCTACAGGAAAAATTTGGATGGACCGCAATTTAGGCGCTACACAAGTAGCAACAAGTTTCTCAGATGTTAATTCTTATGGATATTATTACCAATGGGGTAGGGGAAATGACGGTCATCAATTAAGAACATCCACCACCACCACCACACTTTCAGCTACGGACTTACCTGGAAATGCAAACTTTATTACAGCACCAAACTCGCCCAACGATTGGAGGGTAGGTCAAAATAATAATTTATGGCAAGGCTCTAATGGCGGGATAAATAATCCATGTCCTGCTGGTTTTAGGGTGCCAACTATTGCCGAGTTTCAGGCGGAACGAAGTCGTTTTTCTCCAGATGGTTCGACAGGCGCATATAATTCGGTTCTAAAAATTCCCGCTGCTGGCTATCGAAGTGGAGACATTGTTGGAGAAGCAACCTATGGTCGCTATTGGAGTAGTACGATTTCTGGAACGAATGCATTTTACTTATTTATACATACAAGCTTTACCAATACAACAAACTCATGGTATCGCACTGAAGGATACTCGGTTCGTTGTATTAAATATTAAATTACAAGTGAATTTCATAAAAACGTTTTATCTTGTGTTTTTGTTTTGGAACGTAAGTAACGCCCAAAATGATTTTGCTATAAAAGGGATAATTCCGCAAGCAAAAAATAAGGAATTGCTCCTAAAAGGGTTTACTATGATGGGCGATTCGCTGCTCAACAAAACATTCGCTGACGATAATGGAAATTTTACAATAACTTATCCTGATTCCTATGTTGGGGCCGCAGTGTTAGAAATAAGAGAGTCAAAAAGTATTATTGTACTTTTAAATCACGAAAACTTCGAAATGAAATGGACCGATTTAGAAGCGCTTGAATCCTTAAAATTCAATAATTCTATTGAAAATAATGCTTTTTCTGAAGGAGTTATTTTGTCACAACAATCTCAAAATATTTTATCGGGACTCTTTTATTTAAAACCAATTTACGAAAAAGAAATCCCATTTTCAACTCAAAAAACAAACTGGATTGATGCCGAAATTGATTTTCGCCAAAAAGTATTCCCAAAATTTGTAAACGCTCTTCAACAAAATTTATATGCGATTTATTATCTAAAACTCCGCAAATTGTTGCAAGACATGCCTATAACGGCAAATCGCTTTATTGAACAAATGCCCTATATCGAAAAGCTTTTCAATGAAATGGATTTTACCGACAAAAAACTAGTTCAATCAGGTTTGTATAGAGAATTGCTTGACGGTTATTTTTTATTAATGGAAAGTCACGGAGACTTAGAAAAAGTATATATTCATGTCAATTTTAGCACGGATGCAATTCTGAAATCGTTGGAAAATCATCCCGTATTAAAACAAGATGTTGCCGAATATCTATTTCGTCTTTTTGAAAAAAGAAGTCTTTATCAGGCCACGGAACATTTAGCTATAGCCATGCTCAATTCTCAAAATTGTGAAATGGATTCCAAACGCAAAGCCTTGTTTGAACAATACCGAAAAATGGCAAAAGGAAAAATAGCACCAAATATTGTTTTTGAAAATGCCACCACACCTTTTTTCAAATTATCCGATATTAAATCAAAATACCGATTGGTGGTTTTTGGAGCCAGTTGGTGTAATAAATGTCAAGAAGAAATACCAAAACTGATTCTATATTACAAAGATTGGAAAACCAAATATGATTTAGAAATTGTCTTTGTATCATTAGATACCGTGCCTGAAAAATACTACAATTTCACCTCAATTTTTCCATGGATTTCCAGTTGCGACTATAAAGGTTGGGATTCCAAAGCCGCAATTGATTACTGTGTTTTCGGCACGCCAACAATGTATTTGTTAGACGCCAGTCAAACCATTGTATTAAAACCTATTTCAGAAAAACAAGTGCAGGCTTGGTTGGAAATAAATAAATAATCAACCACTTTTTTTGTAAATGATATTTAAACAAAAAATAAAATATCCAATACAGAGATTGTAATTCTATATAATAAAAAACGGCTAAAATTTCTTTTAGCCGTTTTAAGTTTAGTAGCGGGAACAGGACTCGAACCTGTGACCTTCGGGTTATGAGCCCGACGAGCTGCCTACTGCTCTATCCCGCGATGTTTCG
>CAIJXW010000005.1 GCA_903824755.1 uncultured Bacteroidota bacterium
ACTTTTGTAGCTTCCATTAAATGCTCAAACAAGTTTTCGTTTTTGATAGCCGCATCCTGCAAATCCCTTAAATGTTCGTTAACTTTATCTTGATTTGATTGATGTAAATTGGCCAACATATCAATCTGGTATTGCTTTTCCTCTTCGGTGGCACGAATTACTTCGGCAGGAATAATTGTTGGCGAACCTTTTGAACTCAAGAACGTATTTACGCCAATAATTGGAAATTCACCTGTGTGCTTCAACGTTTCATAATACAAGCTTTCTTCCTGAATTTTTGAGCGTTGATACATTGTTTCCATTGCACCAAGAACGCCACCACGCTCGGTAATTCTATCAAATTCTTCAAGAACAGCCGCTTCGACTAAATCGGTTAATTCCTCAATAATGAAGGCACCCTGAATTGGATTTTCGTTTTTTGTTAACCCTAATTCCTTATTGATAATCAACTGAATTGCCATAGCACGCCGCACTGATTCTTCGGTAGGTGTTGTGATTGCTTCATCATAAGCATTGGTATGCAGTGAATTACAATTATCATAAATTGCATATAAAGCTTGGAGTGTTGTCCGAATATCGTTAAAATCGATTTCTTGAGCGTGCAAAGAGCGTCCTGATGTTTGAATATGATATTTTAACATTTGGGCTCTTTCGTTTGCACCATATTTATTTTTCATGGCTTTCGCCCAAATTTTTCGAGCTACACGACCAATAACTGCATATTCAGGATCGATTCCATTAGAGAAAAAGAACGATAAATTAGGCCCAAAATCGTTGATATCCATTCCACGACTTAAATAATATTCTACATACGTAAAACCATTTGAAAGTGTAAATGCCAATTGCGAAATTGGGTTTGCCCCAGCCTCGGCAATGTGATAGCCTGAAATAGAAACCGAATAAAAGTTTCTAACGTTGTTTTTTATAAAATATTCCTGCACATCACCCATCAAACGAAGGGCAAATTCTGTAGAAAATATACACGTATTTTGTGCTTGATCTTCTTTTAGAATATCTGCTTGAACCGTTCCACGAACTTGCGAAAGCGTTCTAATTTTTATTTCATTATAAATGTTTAAAGGCAAAACCAAATCACCAGTAACCCCAAGAAGCATTAATCCCAGACCGTCATTTCCCTCTGGCAAATCGCCTTGATATTTTGGTCTTTCGACTCCTTTTTGTTTATAAATAGCTGCAATTTTATCGGCAACTTCTTTTTCTAAACCATTTTCTTTTATATAATATTCGCATTGTTGGTCGATGGCAGCATTCATAAAAAAGCCTAACAACATTGGTGCTGGGCCATTGATAGTCATGCTTACCGAGGTTAAAGCGTGGACTAAATCAAAACCAGAATACAATTTTTTTGCATCGTCCAAACAGCAAATAGAAACACCTGCATTTCCGATTTTACCGTAAATATCAGGTCGGATATGTGGGTCGTTTCCATATAAGGTTACGCTATCAAAAGCCGTAGAAAGTCTTTTTGCGGGCAATCCTGCACTCACATAATGAAAACGTTTGTTGGTTCGTTCTGGCCCACCTTCACCTGCAAACATTCGGGAAGGATCTTCGCCTTCTCTTTTAAATGGGTATAAACCAGCTGTAAATGGAAATTCTCCTGGAACATTTTCTTGCAAATTCCAACGCAAAATATCTCCCCAAGCCTCATACTTTGGCATAGCAATTTTTGGTATTTGCGTATGGGACAAACTCTCGGAATGTGTGGCAATTTTAATTTCTTTGTCTCTTACTTTGAACGTATAAAATGGATTTTTATATTTTGCTGCTTTATCATTCCACGTCAAAATTATTTCCCAATTGTAGGGATCTAAATCCATTTTTATTTTCTCAAATTGGGTCAATAAAAGAGAAATAAAAACCTTGTCCTCTGGTTTTTCGTGAGCAGTATTATCAATTTCTATGCCTGTTTTATTGAGTCTAGGTTCACTTCCAGAAACGCTTTCAATAGTTTTGAAAATACCATATAATTTTTGAGCTACTTTTTGTTGATTTAAAGAAGTAGCATCATATTTTCGATTGTTTTCTGCAATTTCTGATAAATATCGAGTTCTATGTGGCGGAATTACGAATATTTTTTCGCTCATTTCGCGAGTGATTTTGAATGTAGATTTCAACTCACTTTCGGTTTTTTCAACAATTTTATCCATGATTGCTTTATAAAGCGTGTTCATTCCTGGATCGTTGAATTGGGAAGCAATTGTTCCAAAAACAGGCATGTCATCAGGGTTAATATCCCACAAATTATGATTGCGTTGGTATTGTTTTTTGACATCGCGAACTGCATCTAAAGCGCCTCGCTTATCAAATTTATTCAAGGCAACTAAATCGGCAAAATCAAGCATATCGATTTTCTCTAATTGAGTGGCAGCACCAAATTCGGGCGTCATTACATATAGAGATACATCGGAGTGATCCATAATTTCGGTATCGGATTGCCCGATTCCTGAAGTTTCTAAAATAATAAGGTCATAATTTGCCGCTTTTACTACCTGAATGGCGTCTGCGACATATTTTGAAAGTGCTAAATTAGATTGGCGTGTTGCCAATGAACGCATATAAACTCGAGGATTATTGATAGCGTTCATACGGATTCTATCACCCAATAATGCACCGCCTGTTTTTCTTTTTGATGGATCTACGGATAGTAGTCCTATTGTTTTTTCGGGAAAATCGATTAAAAATCGGCGAACAAGTTCGTCAACCAAAGATGATTTTCCAGAGCCACCTGTACCTGTAATTCCAAGGACTGGGGTTTTTGATGTTTTATTTTTTTGTTGAATTTTCTCTAAAATTGGCTTTGCTATTTCAGGAAAATTCTCTGCTGATGAAATTATTCTGGCTATAGCTTTAGGATTTTTTTCTTCCAAATAGTTGATTTCATCATTTAGTATATCACCGATTGCATAATCTGATTTTTGAACCAAATCGTTTATCATTCCTTGCAATCCCATGGCACGACCATCATCTGGCGAGTAAATTCGTGTGATCCCGTAGTTTTGCAATTCGGCTATTTCAGAGGGTAAAATTACGCCTCCCCCACCTCCGAAGATTTTAATATGTTCGGCTCCTTTTTGTTTGAGCAAATCATACATATATTTAAAATATTCGTTGTGACCTCCTTGATATGAGGTGATTGCAATTGCGTTTGCATCTTCTTGAATAGCTGTATTTACTACTTCTTCAACGCTTCTGTCATGGCCAAGATGAATTACTTCTACTCCTGTAGATTGAATAATTCTTCGCATGATGTTGATTGCTGCATCGTGTCCGTCAAAAAGGGCGGCGGCTGTAACAATTCGTACTTTATTAATTGGTATGTAGGGTTTTTGAACTTCCATTTATGAATATGATAATTTAGAGGGTGCAATTTACTATTTTTTTAAAAATTATGTACCAATATTACTAAAAAACATACCTATTAATAATTTGATTTTTGGGGTTTTGCCCTTTATAACAATAGATATCTTGGAAACAGAAGCCCTAGCCCTGATAGAAGCGATATCCTGGGTTGAAGTGAGGCACGAACAAAACCCAGATATAGCGGATAGCAGGAAATAGCTCCAAATAAATAAATGATATAGTGTTTGCTAATTGAGTCAATTGAAAAAAAATTAATACAAAATGATAACGTTTAGTTAACTTTATTGGTCAATTATTTTTGGAAATTTGCGACTGAGTAATAATTATTTATAGTTAGTTTAGGGAAAATTCCAGTATTGAAAGGTACTGGTTTTTTTTATTTTTGGTTGTTTATAAACGAAAGTACCTTAGTGTTAAAAGTGGTCGGTTGCTCAATATTGACTACGTGTCCGCAATGTTCTATTACAAATAATTGTGATGATTTGAAGTGTTTTTCTACAACTTTTCGAACAGAGGGAAGGAACATATAATCCTCTTCGCCCATAATATAAAGTGTGGGTATGTTTAATTCTTCTTGGCGAAACCACTTTAATATCGGGTTGATTTCGGCAGTGAGTTTAAACCATTTTAAGAACTCTTTTTGGTATAATTTTTTGGCTTCATTTATAAATAACAAACGAGATTGTTTGTGGTTTTTGTTGGGCATGATTACAAACGCAAAGAACTTGTATAAAACCAAATAGGGCAAGATATATTTGAAGATATTTCCTAATTTCATAAGGATTTGGGAGCGAAAATTCATCTTGAGGATTGCTCCGCCAAGAATCATGCTTTGCACCCGCTCTGGGTTCATTTCTGCCAATTGTCGAATTAGAATTGTGCCTAGTGAAATTCCGACAAAATGAGATTTAATTATTTTTAGGTGATCTAGAACTTCCAGAATATCATTGGCCAAAGCCGAAAAGGAATATTTTTGTTTGAAGGCTTGTTTTATTTGTTGATTTGAATTTCCGTGTCCTCTCAAATCTAATAAAAGAATGTTATAATTTTTTTGAAAATCCCGAATTTGTTTATACCAAATCGATGAGCTACCTCCAGCACCATGGACAAAAGTTACCCATGGAGCGTTTTTTTCTTTTTCGTAAATGGTATAATGAATCACTCTTTTTTTTTTGTAAATGTAAATAATAAAAATTGGATAATGTTATAAATATCAGATGGAATTTTGCATAATTTTGAAATATTCAAAAGCTTTCAATAAGCGACTCCCGTGCCATGAAAACATTTCGCCATCGACAAAAATCGTTTTTGCATGATGTGTATATCGTCCTATTTCGAAGGCATCTTCCTCTTTGAAAGGATAGGGTTCAGAGGATAGAAAAACGATTTCTGGATTGGCCTCTAATTGAATTTTATTGATGTCAATTTCGGGATACCGCCCTTTGTTTCCGTAACAATTTTGAAAATGATTAAGCTTTAATAATTCATCAATAAATGTATTTGAACCTGCTACCATAAAAGGGTTTTTCCATATAAAATAGGCTACTTTTTTTATTGGTTTGTCGTTCATTAATTTTTTAAAATCATTCAAAGCAAAGGTCAATTTGTCGTTCCATTTCTTGGCTTCCGTTCTACAATTTAGGAGTTTTCCAAAATCTGAAATCATAGTGAAATTGTCTTCAATTGAAATAATATCGGTCACCCAAACTGGACAAATATTGCTTAATTGTTCTACTATTTCCTTTGTGTTTTCCTCTTTATTGGCAATAATTAAATCGGGTTTTAGGGATTTTATTTTTTCGAAATTCACTTTTTTTGTACCTCCAATTATTATTTTGGTGGTTTTGAAATGATTTGGGTGAACGCAAAACTTTGTAATTCCGACAATTTTATGTTCTTGACCCAAGTCAAAAAGTAATTCTGTTTGAGAGGGAACGAGAGAAATTATTCGCATGGGCGAAGTTTCAAAAGTATGTTCAACACCAATTTGGTCAATCAATTTAGTTATCAATATCCAATTTTTATAGATTGCAAATTTATTGCTTTTTTCTTCTAAAATAGTAAAAGTGTATAGTTTTTATATAGGTAGTATTTAGTTCTGTTAGTGCCATTGAGCATTATATTTGTTAGCAATATAAATTAGTTTCAATACTTGTAAAAATGCAAAAAATTATTCTGTTTTCAATGCTATTTTCAACATCATTATTTTATTCTCAAGCTCAAATATCCCAAGACAATTTTGAAGGAAATAGCACGATATCTACTTGGTTTGGTGATGATTGCGGAATGGATATAAATTTTATAAATCCACATCAAACAGGAATAAATACTTCTGCAAAAGTAATGAAATATTCAGATATTGGAGGAACATATGCTAACGTTCGATTTGATGCAGGATTTAATTTCAATTTGGCTTCTAGTAGTGTTTTTACATTAAAAATATATGTCCCTTCCTCTGGAATTACGGGAAATTTGACCAATCAGATTTCTTTAAAGCTTCAAAATGGCGGCTTGAGTTCTTCTTGGACAACGCAATGCGAAATAATAAAACCAATAGTTTTAAATCAGTGGCAAACCATCACGTTTAATTTTGCTACCGATGCCTACATCAATATGAATCCAGCCTCTGGAAACCCAATAAATAGATTTGATTTTAATCGAGTGGTGATTCAAATAAATGGAGAAAATAACAATTCACAAGTGGTTTCCTATATTGATGATTTTTTATATTCAGGTACAGCATTCAATTCTGGAGCAAATTCGATATATAACAACTTGGTTTGGTTTGATGAATTTGATGGAAACGGAGCAATAAATAGTTCAAAATGGCATCATCAAACGCAACTTCCAAACGGAATTAGTTGGTATAATGGCGAAAAACAACATTATACAAATCGGCAGATAAATTCAAATCAATCTAATGGTTCGTTAAATATTGTGGCAAAAAAAGAAACTTTTACGGATCAAGGGCAAACAAAACTTCATACATCGGCAAGGCTAAATTCTAAATTTGCTTTCAAATATGGCCGTGTGGTAGTACGTGCAAAATTACCTACAGGAATTGGTACGTGGCCTGCAATATGGATGTTAGGGAAAAACATCACAGAACCAGGTGGTTTTTGGGCTTCCAATTTTGGAACAACAGGTTGGCCTGCATGCGGAGAAATTGATATTATGGAACATTGGGGGTCAAATCAAAACTATGTTCAAAGTGCGATGCACACTCCTTCAAGTTTTGGTGGAACAACCAATCTTGGCGGACAAACAGTTGCAAATGCGTCCACACAATTTCATATCTATTCATTAGAGTGGTCTCCTTCAAGTATGACTTTTAGCGTAGATAATATTGTTCATTATTTCTATAATCCTGCTGTAAAAAACGCAAGTACGTGGCCATTTGATGCAGAACAATACCTTTTGTTAAATGTAGCAATTCAGTCAAATATAGCATCAGATTTCATTCAAAGCACGATGGAAGTTGATTATGTTCGGGTCTATCAACAAGCGCCATTATCAGTATTAAATGAAAATAAAAAATCAAAATTTTTATTATTTCCGAATCCTACTTCTGATAAATTAACGCTGAAAAATAGTGATAGAAATATAGAAACGAAGGCAAAAATATATTCTGTTTTAGGACAAGAAATAAATTCTATTATTCTCAATGAAAATGAGACAATTATTGATGTTTCCAAATATAAAAATGGAATATATTTAATTCAAGTTTTTAATGAATCTGGAGCGGAAACGTATAAATTTGTTAAGCAATAATTGATTTCAATATCGCTTCCATTTCTTGTTGCATTTTGCGGGCTTCCTCTCTTGCTTTTATAACAAAATCGTTTCCTTTTGATGCGTATATAATTGCTCGAGAAGAATTTATTAGCAACCCAACATTTGCATTTATTCCATATTTGCAAACATCGGAAAGGCTTCCGCCTTGTGCTCCAACCCCAGGAACTAAAATGAAATTATCGGGTATTATTTTTCTGATTTCAGCAAAATATTCTGCTTTTGTAGCACCTACAACATACATTAAATTAGAGGCGTTTTTCCAATTTTTGGAGGTTTCTAGAACTTTTTTGTACAACTCAATACCGTCAACTTTTAAGGTTTGAAAATCAAAAGCTCCTTCATTTGAAGTTAGAGCCAACATAATTGTATGTTTGTTTTCAAAAGCTAAAAATGGTTCGACCGAATCTTTTCCCATATAAGGAGCAACGGTGATACTATCAAAATTCAAATCTTCAAAGAACGCTTTTGCATACATCGAAGAAGTATTGCCAATATCGCCTCTTTTTGCATCGGCAATTGTAAATATTTCGGGGTGATTTTCGTTAAGATGATTAATCGTTTTTTGAAGCGATGTCCAACCTTTAATTCCATAGGCTTCATAAAAAGCAATGTTTGGTTTATAGGCTACCGCCAAATCATGAGTAGCATCGATTATTGCTTTATTAAACTCAAAAATAGGGTCTTCAAATTCTAGAAAATGGACAGGAATTTTGTTTAAATCTATATCTAAACCTATACAAAGAAAAGATTTTTTGATTTTAATTTGGTCGATTAATTCTTTAGTTTTCATTGTATTTAATTTAATCGGAGCGTTTTTCTCTAAATCCTTTTGCGCTTTTTAGACAATAATCTATATTATTCCTAAAATACTTCACTCGCTTCTTTGAGTTTCTCCATATTATTCACCAATTGTAATTCATCTACAATTTTTTGAATATCACCATTCATAATATTTCCCAAATCATATAAAGTCAGTCCAACTCGGTGATCGGTCACACGTCCTTGAGCATAATTATAGGTTCTAATTTTTGCCGAACGGTCGCCAGAACTCACTTGAGAAGTACGTTTTGTAGCATCTTCTTCTTGTTTTTTGGCTAATTCTTGTTCATATAAACGAGAACGTAAAACTGTCAATGCTTTATCTTTATTCTTATGTTGCGATTTTTGATCTTGACATTGTGCTACCAATCCTGTTGGAATATGCGTTAACCGAACGGCCGATTTTGTAGTATTTACAGATTGTCCACCAGGCCCTGATGAACAGAAAAAATCGACACGAACGTCATTCATATCAATTTGAACATCAAATTCTTCAGCTTCTGGAAGTACCATTACCGTTGCTGCCGAGGTGTGAACCCTTCCTTGCGTTTCTGTTTGTGGCACACGTTGAACACGATGAACGCCTGCTTCAAACTTGAGTGTTCCATATACATCTTCGCCAGTAACTTCAAAAATCACCTCCTTGAAACCGCCTGATGTTCCTTCGTTCATATCAACAACAGAAGTTCTCCAACCTCTATTTTCGCAATATTTTGTGTACATTCTAAACAAATCACCTGCAAAAATACTAGCCTCGTCTCCTCCTGTTCCTGCACGAATTTCAACCATGACATTTTTTGCATCTTCCGGGTCTTTTGGAATCAACATGAATTTTATTTCCTCTTCCAATTCTGGCAATCGTTCCTTTGCTTCGTCTAATTGCATTTTGGCCATTTCGGTCATTTCGGCATCACTCCCATCTGCAATTATCTCGTTTGCTTCCTCAATATTTGCTAATACTATTAGATACTCATCTCTTTTTTCTACTAAAGCTTTTATGCCTTTGTATTCCTGATTTAGAAGAACATAGCGTTTCTGATCGGCAATAACATCGGGTTGAATAATCAAATCCGAAATCTCATCGAAGCGTTGTTTTACATATTGAAGTTTATCTAACATCGTATTTTGAACTTTTATTTGGAGTGCAAATTTACAAAAAAAATACTATGTTTTTAATTTAAAAAAAACCAATACCGAACAATTACATTTCAAAATTAATTGAATCTTAAATTTACA
>CAIJXW010000006.1 GCA_903824755.1 uncultured Bacteroidota bacterium
AAAAGATTTATCAAAGTTTTTGTGTCGAAAGTAACCACGAACCGTATTTTTTCAGCATATTTTTTATCTGCAATTTCCCAACCATTATTAGAATAAAATGGAAAGTAAAGCTCAAAATAATCTGTAACCAAATTCAGACGAATTCCATTGTCATAAATGAATTTAGGATTTTGAAACTTATTTTTTATCATTCCGACATCGCCATAAATTTCCAACCAATTCCATATATTAAAACTTCCGTTAAAGGTTGTAATCCATTGATTGGCAAGAGGAGTGGTTAATTTTGATTTAAAACCGCCTTCGCCAATAATAATTTGTTGACTAAACAAACCAGCACTTTCAGAACGACCATAAAAATTATAGTCAAATAGATAGTCAGTAGGCCGATCGACTGCAAAACTAAAAAAATCATTATTGGTATTATTGAACAAAAAAGTCCCTGCAAAAAGACGCATATTTATTTGCCTATTATTCCTGAAAAGCTTTCGGAATTCAAATTCCATAGAAGTTTTTGAGAAATTCCCAGTAATCTGCAAATCACTTTTAAAACCAATATGATTCGTGATTTCAGTTCTAGCATTGAAATATCTAGCATCAAATACTGAATAGTTTTCTCCTGTATTATCGATGCTAAAAGCACTTTTTTCTCGATTGACCATCACCTGCCGAAGAATTATTAATTGCTTCTTATTATCTCTAAAGTTGGGCTCCCTAATTCGCAGCTGAACCATAGGATTAAATTTTAGATATGACGCATCTGGAGCATAATGAAAATAGGCTCCGCTAAACGAATACCTTATATTATAAAGATTTGAATCCCTATTATTTTGATTTACTGCTATTAAAAAACCACCAGTTAATGATTTTTTATTTGGAGAAAACGCAGGGTTAATATCAAAGAAAAAAGGTTTGTCAAGTATCGTTCGATTGTGAAACCGAATTCCTGGCGACAAACCGTCATAAAGATTGTAGGTCAAAGTAGGCACATATAAAATTTGGTTATAATTGGGGTCTTCCAAATCTTTCATGAAATTAAATTTTATTGGCCGATTCGTTGGATACCCTTTCAACGATTTCCAATTATTGCGAAGATTATATTCGGGAACTTCATTCAGGTAATTCAAAACTATTTTGTCTGCATTTTTTCTCTCGATGCGATAAATAGTATCAAATTTGCTGGTTTCAATCCATTTTTTAAATACAATCTCTCCCTTTTTTAATCCAAATAACGGAATCGGAACAAATATTTTTTCCTTATTATTTATAGAAAAATAGATACTATCTTTCGTTTTCGTCACATTTGAAAATTTATAATCTATGATTTCTCGCGAGTGAATAATAGTCTCAAAAAACCAATTGATGTTTTTGGTAGTTTTTGATTTCAATATTTTTTCAAAATCATTTTGGGCTATTTGCCGACTTTTATTAAGTACATAAAATTCCTGAATCCCTTTTGATACGGCATCTTCTTCTAAATAATGATCTAAATATCGCATACTTAATCCCGCACGATATTTACTAGCAATTTGCTCGTTAAATTTGATTAATAAATCTTTTGATTCACCCAACGGTTGGTCTAAATTCTTTCGAGCCATAAGCATATAAAAGTAACTATATTGCTCATTAAAATTTAAATTTGTAAGATTATATCCTTTCAGTATTTTATAATCAGAAATACTACCAAGCATCTTACTTTTCGGGTGGTTTTCGTCAATATATTTCATCATTGCATATACCTGAATACCGTCATAAATCCAATTATCAGCTCTAGAATTTAGCCGAAGACTATTTTTTAAATAAAGGTTTAAGTAAGTTTTCAAAAACTTAATCTCATATATAAATTCATCAGAAAACGGACTAATAAATGAGGGCAATTGATTCAATCCGTAAAAAGGATTTCGTTCATAATCGGCTTGTGAAACAACTATTTTTTGATAGGGATAATCACCAATTAATTTAGAAGTAAACAGAATAATTTTGTTAATTATTATTTTTTTTTGATTTTCGTCTAACTTTATGTCTTTCAGATTAGTAATAACTTTATTTGAACCATT
>CAIJXW010000007.1 GCA_903824755.1 uncultured Bacteroidota bacterium
ACGGGATTGCAAGGAGGCACGACTGAGCAATCTCGTGGATTGTAGCGAACAGCACGACCGAGTTTTCTGTTTTGGTTATGCTAACTAAATGCGTCCCAAACGAGGATGCACCCAAAAAAAATCATCAAAATTGAATTTGATTTTTGATTTTGTAAGTATAGCACGAGTACGATAATTGATTTTTTATTGTTTATATAAATTTGAAAATAGATATGTTTTGATGAAATAAATATTCAAACAGATTTATTTGTGATTGAATTTAACTATTTTTGAGTATCTTTTAAAAGTAGTATTTAAATATATAAACAGACTATTTTACTTATGAATATTCAACAAATTCACAATTTATTTTTAAAATGTAGCTCGATTTCTATTGATACAAGAAATATTCAACCGAATTCGTTTTTTGTTGCGATTAAAGGTGATCGATTTGATGCAAACATATTTGCGAAAGAGGCTATTGGTAAAGGGGCGAGCTTTGTGATGATTGATAATCCAGATTTTTATATTGATGAGCGAACTATATTGGTAAATAATTGTCTGTTTTCTCTTCAAGAATTAGCAAATTTTCATAGAAATTATCTTAAACTTCCCATTATTGCTATAACGGGTAGTAATGGAAAAACGACTACTAAAGAATTAATTCAGGCTGTTTTATCAAAGAAATATAATACGACAGCTACTGTTGGAAATCTAAATAATCATATTGGTGTTCCGTTGACTTTGCTTTCTTTTTCGTCCGAAACTGAAATTGGTATTGTAGAAATGGGTGCAAATCATAAAAAAGAAATTGAATTTTTATGTAATATTGCTCAACCTGATTTTGGCTATATCACCAATTTTGGGAAGGCACATCTTGAAGGTTTTGGGGGTGTTGAAGGGGTTATTCAAGGAAAATCAGAAATGTATGATTTTCTTTTAGGAAACGAAAAAGTAATTTTTGTCAACGTGGACGATTCTATTCAGGTTGAGAAAACAAGGAAGGGTAAAATATTTTCTTTTGGTACTAAAAATGATAATGCCAATATTAATATTACGGAAATTAACGCAAATCCTTTCGTTTCGGTTAGGTTTCAGAATATAATTATTAATTCAAAATTAATTGGATTATATAATGCAAATAACATTAATGTGGCACTTACAATTGGAAGTTATTTTGAGGTGCCAGTTGTGGATATTAAAGAGGCTATTGAGGGTTATACTCCTGAAAACAATCGTTCCCAATTAATAAATAAAAATTCAAATGAAATAATTTTAGATGCTTATAATGCTAATCCAAGCAGTATGAATGTTGCTTTAATTAACTTTTTTCAATTAAAAAATGCGTCCAAAATTGTTGTTTTGGGTGATATGTTTGAGCTTGGGGAAGACTCTTTTGCTGAGCATAAAGGGGTTGTAAATATGTTTGAATCCGAATTTGACTGCAGTGCTTTTTTTATTGGTAAATATTTTTTTCAAAACAAAATTGCCCAAAATAATTTACACTTTTTCGAAAGTTTTGAAAGTTTTATAGACTATTTTAAAAACCTACATCCAGAAAATAGTATTATATTAATAAAAGGCTCCCGCGGTATGGCTCTTGAACGAGTGCTTGAGTTTATTTAAAAATAAATTCGTTTCTCAAATATTGTTGTATAAAGATTTATTTTCTATCTGTTTTTGACTTGTTTTCTATTTCCTTTATTAATCCGGAATAGTTTTCAAAAATTATTTTCTTTGCAATAAATTTTTTGTCTTTGTCCAAAAGATATACTACAGGTGTTTGCGTCACATTATATAGCGATTGAAAATCAACTTCTTCCGAAGTATAATTTCCATTTAGAACACTCGGAGGATAGACATTTGTCCATTCCTGAATTTTTTCTTTTTCTATAAACTCTCTCCATTTTTGGTTTTCTTTTGGGTTATTGTTGACGGCAAAAACTTTTATTCCCTTTGGCTTCCACTCTTTGTTATATACTTCTATCATTTTTGGTATTTCTTTGACACAATGTCCGCAGGTTGGATCCCAAAACACAACAACGATATAGGGTGCTTCAATATCATATAAATCTATTCTTTTTTCTGCCTCTGTTGTCATGAACATATTCGGTGCTTTATCACCAATTTGATTGTTTTTCAAGCATTTTTCTTGATATTTGAAAAACTCTTTTTGTTCCAATTTTAACCAGTCATAGTCTTTGTTTTTAAAGTACTTTTCAAGAATATTAAGGAAAACACGATCCAGACCCATTATTTTTGGATCTACATATTTATTTATAAAGAAAAGACTTAGATATTTAAACATATCACCATTTTTATCGCCACTATTATCCAAAATTATAAAAACTTCTTTTGTCACCTCTTCTGGAGTTTGAAATACAAATGTGTTGAAATAGGTGTCCATTTTGTTTTCTAAAAATGGAGTCCTAATTATCCTGGCATCACTTAAATCAATTCCTGAAAAATAGTTTGTTTTTAAATAATCGATACTGTCTTTTTTTGTTGCTAATTTAGTCTCTAATGGAAGTGTCGAAAAATCATCTATTGGTCTTGTCAGTCTAAATAAAAGCGAAATAATGTCATTATTTTTTTTATTATAGTTGTTTTTGTATTCTATAATTTGATTTTGAATTTCCTTAATGTTCTTTTTAACGTTCAAACTGTCTTTTTTTGTTTTTTGATTGACCAATGATTTATTCAACTCAGTAATTTTGTCAAAATTCAATTTAATAAATAGATTGAATTTTATAAAATTATTGTTTATAGCTGAATTTTCTATGACAGTATTTTCGGGATTTTTTAAGTCTGGAAAAATTTTAAAGTGTTGATCTTCGTCCATTAAAAACTCCAAAACTATTTTTTTGTCTTTGTCAACAAGCATATAGATTCCCTCAATATATTTTTCGCTTTTATTAAAAATTACTTTGCCATCACTTGTTGCCATAACAGAATCTAATAAAGTTTGGTATTTTCCGTAATTTCCAGCTAGATAATATTTATTGTTTTTAAATTCTTCCGTTTTGAATTGAATAGAACAATTGCTTTTTTGGGCAATACTAATAGTACACGCAAATAGAAATAGAATGTAAATTTTCTTTATTTTCATAATAAAATAAGGGATTCAAATTTAGATTGTGAAAGTATAAAAAAAATAAAAATAATTGAAGCACTTTTACTA
>CAIJXW010000008.1 GCA_903824755.1 uncultured Bacteroidota bacterium
ATGGTAGGGTCAAAATCAGAACATGGTGGTATCATTAAAGATGGTGCTAAAATGGTCAATGCTATGGCCAATTCAGTGGTGCCTAAATTTACAGTAATTGTAGGAAATTCCTATGGTGCAGGAAATTATGCAATGTGCGGAAAAGCATACGATCCGCGCTTAATTTTTGCTTGGCCTAGTGCCGAATTAGCCGTAATGGGAGGCACTCAAGCTGCAAAAGTATTGGCACAAATTGAAGCTTCTTCCTTAAAAGCCAAAGGTGAAGTAGTTGATGAAAAGAAAGAAAAAGAACTATTTGACAAAATAAAAGCCCGCTATGATGCACAAGTTTCTCCGTACTATGCTGCTTCTCGTTTATGGACTGATGCTATCATTGATCCTTTAGAAACAAGGAATTGGATCGCAATGGGAATAGAAGCTGCCAACCATGCTCCTATTGAAAAACGATTTAACTTGGGTGTGATTCAGGTTTAATTTAATAATGCAAAATAACATTTTCCAAACTTTCAAAAACAATATTTCAGGTATTCCATTGCCAGAAAAATTTACGTTCCCTTTTTATTACGAGCCGCATGAGGTAAGCACCATTGCTTCAAGTGAATTACAAGAGTATTTAGAAACACAAACTGATTTTGAACATAATTTCGGATTAAAACCCAATCAAGAAGGCTTAGTAATCGGTAAAATGTTTGGGGTTTTGGTCTGCCAAAATCGTGAAGGAGAAGTAGGTTATCTATGGGCTTTTTCTGGAAAATTAGCGGGCAAAAATCACCATGCCTATTTTGTGCCCACCATTTTTGACATGTTACAAGTAGATGGTTATTTTAGAATAGAAGAAGATGTTTTGAATGCCATCAATCGGCAAATTGAAATTTTAGAAAATTCCGAGGAACATCAAAACAAGAGAAATCAATTAGACACAACACTAAAAGAGGCAGCTGCAGATATTCAAAATCAGAAAAACAAAATCAAAAGACTCAAAATTGAACGGGATGAAAAAAGAATTTCTTTTTCAAATAGAGCTTCTACTGAAATTGAAAAGCTAGAAATACTCCTTTCGGAAGAAAGCAAAAAAGAAAGTATTTTACTTAAAAAAATGTCGAAATACTGGAATTTTCAACTAGAAAATGCGCAAAAAGAATTGGATGAAATCGTTGCTGAAATTCAACTTCTAAAAGAAAAGCGCCGATTAAAATCGGGCACATTACAACAAAAGTTATTTGCTGAATATTCCTTTTTAAATGTTTTAGGCAAAAGAAAAAGTTTGGGCGAAATCTTTGACAATAATCCTCCGGCAGGTGCTGGAGAATGTGCTGCTCCAAAATTATTAAATTATGCATTCGAACACCAATTAAAACCAATTGCCATGGCCGAATTTTGGTGGGGACAATCACCAAAATCAGAAATCAGAAAACACAAACAATTTTATCCGGCCTGTAAAAGCAAATGCGAACCCATTTTATTATCCCATATGTTGATTGGCTTAAAGATGGAATCCAATCCGTTTGAAGAAAATCCAGCAGAAGGAAAAGATATTGAAATCGTCTATGAAGATGACATACTTTTAGTCGTTAACAAACCCGCCGAATTTTTATCGGTTCCAGGAAAGAAAATCACCGATTCTGTTTATCAAAGAATAAAAGAGAAATATCCAGAAGCTACTGGTCCGCTAGTAGTGCATCGCTTAGATATGTCTACTTCTGGGTTGATGTTGATTGCAAAAGATGAAGCTACCTATGTTAAGTTACAAAGTCAATTTATTAAAAGAACAATTAGTAAACGTTATGTGGCGCTATTAGACGGTGTATTGCACGATAATGAAGGTAGTATCGATTTACCATTACGAGTAGATCTTGAAGATCGACCCCGTCAATTGGTTTGTTACGATCATGGTAAACCGGCACAAACTAATTGGAAAAAAATTAAAATTATAAATAACCAAACCTTGGTATACTTCTACCCTATAACTGGAAGAACACATCAATTGAGGGTGCATGCATCGCATGAATTGGGATTGAAAACGCCTATAATTGGAGACGATTTATACGGTACAAAATCTAATCGATTGCATTTACATGCCGAACAACTCATTTTTATTCATCCTATATCC
>CAIJXW010000009.1 GCA_903824755.1 uncultured Bacteroidota bacterium
TTATAGTTAGTTTTTAATTATTTTTGTTTTTTTCATACAAGAAAACCAAAAAATATGACACTTACAGCTTCCGAAGTATTATCGTTTGAAGATTTCAAAACAGAAGTTCTAAAAGACTATAAAATTGCCGTTGTTTCTCGGGAATGTAGCCTTCTAGGCAGACGAGAAGTCCTTACAGGAAAAGCAAAATTTGGAATATTTGGCGATGGAAAAGAAGTGCCTCAATTAGCTCTTGCCAAAGCTTTTAGGAATGGTGATTTTCGATCTGGGTATTATAGAGATCAAACTTTTATGATGGCGATTGGTCAATTATCAATCGAGCAGTTTTTTGCAGGTTTATATGGTCATACAGATATTAATTTTGACCCTATGAGTGGAGGTCGCCAAATGGGTGGTCATTTTGCAACTCACTCACTTGATGAAAATGGCAATTGGAATAATCTAACTCAACAGAAAAATTCGAGTGCAGATATTTCTCCTACGGCTGGACAAATGCCAAGATTGTTGGGCCTTGCACAAGCGTCAAAAATATATAGAAACGTAAAAAATATTTCGATTAGCCCTAATTTTTCAATAGATGGAAACGAAGTTGCGTGGGGAACAATTGGAAACGCATCTACATCTGAAGGTATTTTTTTTGAAACTATAAATGCCGCTGGCGTTCTTCAAGTACCAATGGTTATGAGTGTTTGGGACGATGAATATGGAATTTCTGTTCATGCGAAACATCAAACGACTAAAGAAAACATATCCGAAATATTAAAAGGTTTTCAGCGTGATGAACATGCTAATGGTTATGAAATTATGACCGTAAACGGTTGGGATTATCCTTCGTTGATTGAAACCTATGAAAAAGCATCTGAAATTGCACGAGAACAACATGTGCCAGTTTTAATTCATGTTAGGGAGCTAACTCAGCCTCAAGGACATTCCACTTCTGGGTCACACGAACGTTATAAATCTAAAGAACGTTTAGAATGGGAAACAGAATTTGACTGTGTTTCAAAAATGCGTAATTGGCTTATTGACAAAAACATAGCTAGTTCAGAAGAACTAGAAGCAATAGAAAATTCTTCAAAAAAGGAAGTATCGGAAGGCAAAAGAAATGCCTGGTCGGCTTTTGTAACTCCTGTTAAAAAAGAACAAGAAAATTTGGTGACATTGTTGCAAAATTTGTCAAAATCAATGCAAAATAAAGCAATAATCGAACAGCAGATTTCTAATTTATTAGCCATAAAAGAACCCGTTTTTAAAGATGTCTTAATTGTTGCAAGAAAAGCAATGCGATTGATGATTCATGAAACCGAAAAAAATCAATTATCAGAGTTTATTACTGCTTTTCAAAACAAAATACAACCCAAATTTAGCTCTCATTTGTTTTCTGAATCAAATGATAATATCAACAGGGTAGCTATTGTTTCGCCATCTTATGATACTGATTCTGAACTGGTTGATGCAAGATTGATTTTGAGAGATAATTTTGATGCTATTTTCAAAAAATATCCCGAAGCACTTATTTTTGGCGAAGATGCAGGAAATATCGGCGATGTAAATCAAGGATTAGAAGGCATGCAAGAAAAATATGGTGAGCATCGTGTTGCCGATGTCGGCATTCGTGAAGCCACAATTATAGGTCAAGGAATTGGTATGGCCATGCGGGGATTGCGTCCCATTGCCGAAATTCAATATTTGGATTACCTTTTATATGCTATTCAGATAATGAGTGATGATTTGGCCACCCTTCAATATCGAACTGCTGGCCGTCAAAAATCACCCCTAATTATCAGAACTCGCGGACATCGATTAGAAGGAATTTGGCATTCTGGCTCCCCTATGGGAATGATTATCAATGCAATTCGAGGGATTCATGTTCTTGTTCCTAGAAACATGGTCAAAGCCGCTGGGTTTTATAATACTTTATTAACTACAGACGAACCAGCACTTGTGATTGAGTGTCTAAACGGGTATCGATTGAAGGAGAAAATGCCAACTAATTTAGGGGAGTTTAAAACCCCATTAGGTGTTGTCGAAACTATAAAAACTGGTAGCGACATTACTGTTGTTTCCTATGGATCCACATTGAGATTAGTGGAACAAGCAGCGAGTGAGTTAATGGAATTTGGTATTGACATCGAAATTATAGATGTTCAATCGTTATTGCCTTTTGATATAGAAAAAGATATTTCAAAGAGTGTTTCAAAAACAAATCGCCTCCTTATTGTTGACGAAGATGTTCCTGGAGGAGCTTCCGCCTATATTCTTCAAAAAATCATTGAGGAACAAAAAAGCTATTTCCACCTTGATAGTCAGCCACAAACATTAACAGCAAAAGCCCACCGCCCAGCCTATGGAACAGATGGAGACTATTTCTGCAAGCCTTCTGTTGAGGATATTTTTGAGAAAATTTATGAAATGATGAATGAAGTAAATCCTTCCAAATATCCTAGTTTATACTAGAATTAGAAGGTTTTATTTTTAATGTTTTCAAAATTAAAATTCCATGATTTATTATGGTTATACCATAATTGCCCTTCTGAAACTTGAAGTGGCGAATCAAAATTATTTGAATATAATGCACCCGTACCCAATCCTTGCGGCATAGAATTTTGCTGCAAATAAGTCCATTGTGCAATAGCATTTAATCCTATGTTGCTTTCTAAAGCAGAAGTAATCCACCAACCAATATTATGTTTTTCGGCCAAATCAATCCATTCTTTTGTACCTCGAAATCCACCCACAAAACTAGGTTTTAAAACTATAAATTGAGGCCTAATTTTTAGCAATAACGCCTCTTTTTCTTCCTTCAAAAACACTCCTATTAACTCTTCATCTAAAGCTATTGGGATTTTACTAAATTTAGCGAGTTCTGACATAGTGTCAGTGTTGTTTTTTTGAACAGGTTGCTCTATACTATGTAGCTTAAATTCAGATAATTGATTTAATTTATATAAAGCCAAACTTAAATCAAAAGCACCGTTAGCATCAACCCTGATTTCTACCATTTCTGGAGAGAATTTTTGTCTAATCGAACGCAATAATCTCAATTCTGTATCAAAATCAAGCGCTCCAATTTTTAGTTTTATACATCGAAAACCTTCCCTTAATTTTTCCTCTATTTGCTCCTGCATAAAAGCTTCATTTCCCATCCAAACAAGTCCATTTATTGAGATGCTTTTTTGCCCTTCGGAAAACTCTGAAGGAAATATAATAAAAGGATTTTCTGATTGATACGATTGAAATGCCATTTCTATTCCAAACTGGATTGACGGAAATGCAATTAATGCTTCCCAAAGTTTGTCTTTGCCAAGATGAATATTCTCGCAAGTCCATTTTAATTTTTCTTCATAATCAGGTCGATCATCAACACTCAATCCACGAAGTAAACCACATTCGCCGATCCCTTTTTTCCCTTCGTCTTCAAGAATAATAAACCAGGTTTCTTTTTGAGTAAGCACACCCCTAGAGGTGCCAGAAGGACGTTTAAAATCGAGTATATATTTGTGGTAGGTTGCTTTCAAAATTAAAATTCAATGCTTTCGATAGTATTTAAAAATATAAAATTCGCTTTCAAATCAAAAGTAGTATTTTGTTTTGACTTATTTAGGTGATTATCTACCACCCAAAAAGAGATTTACAAGTAGATCTTGAATTAGCGAAACCATAGACAAACCTAATAATATTGCTAATGCAAAAGTGCTTAATGCTAATTTTTTCAATTCGGGATCTAATGTCTTAGATTCTTTATTTTTATAGACCGTAATTAGGTGTTTTGTCAAAGGAAAATAAGCGAGTAGGAACAAATATTGATCAAAAGCAAAATCATCAATTATCGCAAAAGCAATCACAAGAATCATTGCTGTTACAATCAGAAAATAATGATAAATTTTTGCTTTTTGTCCACCAATTTTTACAACTATTGTGTTTTTATTTGATTTTTTGTCCGATTCTTCATCTCTCATATTGTTCAAATTCAAAACGCCAACACTCAATAAACCGATGGCAATTGCTGGCAAAAACAAGTCGAAATTCAATTGTTGAGAATACAGAAAATTAACACCTAAAGTGCTTACTAATCCAAAAAAAACAAACACAAATAAATCACCATAACCTCTATAACCATAGGCAGTATTGCCTACTGTATAACGAATTGCCGATGCAATAGCTAAAACTCCAAGGATTAAATAAAACAAAGAATATCCAAAATTAGTTGCTTTGAACGCAACATAAATCAAGGAAATTGCTGAAATCAAAGTCAGAGAAGCGGTACTGATTATTGCCTTTTTCATTGCTTCTGCCGAAATCACTCCGCTTTGAATCGTTCTTTTTGGTCCTACTCTATCTGCATTATCAGTTCCTTTGATACCGTCTCCATAATCATTTGCAAAATTGGAAAGAATTTGCAATCCCAACGTTGTCAGTATCGCAAAGCCAAAAATTTGCCAATCAAAAACATCGGTAGGGGTCAGAATAGCATCTGTAGGATGTGCCAAGGCATAGATGCTGCCTACAATTATTCCAGAAACAGAAAGTGGTAAGGTTCTTAATCGAGCAGCTTGAATCCAGTGTTTCATTTATTTTTTTTTATTTAAAAAGCGTTTAAAGCAGAATTATATTTGCATTTTCATTATTAAGGCAGCCATTTTTTCTCAAAATTTGGTTTTCGTTTTTCAAGAAACGCATTTCGTCCTTCTTTAGCTTCTTCAGTCATATAGGCCAATCGGGTAGCCTCTCCAGCAAAAACTTGTTGACCCACCATTCCATCATCTGTCAAATTCATAGCAAATTTCAACATTTTTATAGATGTCGGCGATTTTTGCAAAATTTCTTGAGCCCATTCAAAAGCTGTTTCTTCGAGTTCATCATGCGGAATAACGGCATTTACCATTCCCATGTCCATCGCTTCTTGGGCAGAATAGTTTCTACCTAAAAAGAAAATTTCTCGTGCTTTTTTCTGTCCTACCATTTTGGCCAAATAGGCAGAACCATAACCCCCGTCAAAACTGGTTACATCGGCATCAGTTTGTTTAAAAATAGCGTGTTCTTTGCTTGCCAAAGTCAAATCGCAAACCACATGCAAACTGTGACCGCCACCTACTGCCCAACCTGGAACAACTGCAATAACGACTTTTGGCATAAATCGAATTAGTCGTTGCACTTCAAGAATATTCAAACGATGTTGTCCATCATCGCCCACATAGCCTTGATGACCACGTGCATTTTGATCGCCTCCGCTACAAAAAGAATAGACGCCATCTTTGGAAGAAGGCCCTTCTGCCGAAAGTAAAACTACGCCTATTGACGTGTCTTCTTGAGCATCATAGAAGGCTTGGTATAATTCGGAGGTTGTTTTTGGACGAAAAGCATTTCGAACATCAGGTCTATTGAACGCTATTCGGGCAACGCCATCGCATTTCTTATAGGTAATATCTTCAAATTCTTTAACGGTTTTCCAATTAATGGTAGTCATAATTGCACTATTTTAGTGTAAAAATAAAGCATTTTTTACACTTTTTGAATAAAAGAAAAAAAAATATCAAACTACCAAAAAACGAGTCGATGTTTCGCCGTTTTATGCGTTCAAAATGAATTGAAAATTAGAGCGATAGGATATGCCTTTGAATTTCGATTTTGCGGCTTCATTTAGTAACTAAAAAATGTTGTTCGTCCAAAGATTTAGTTTTTGTAAACTTTTTTTTATAAATTCGACACTTATTTATCTACTTATGGGAATTACACCATTTACAAAACAGGAGCTTATTCCGCAACCGGAAAAACTGGAAATCTCGAAAAAAGAGAGCAAACTTTTTATTGGAATTCCAAAAGAAACGAGCTATCAAGAACGAAGAATTTGCCTCACTCCAGACGCTGTAAACTCACTAACTTCGCACGGCCATCGGGTGATGATTGAGTCAGGAGCTGGGTTGAGTTCGAGTTATACAGATAAAGAATATAGTGATGCAGGTGCCGAAATTACATTAGACACAAAAAAAGTAATGAGCTGCCCTATGTTGCTCAAAGTAGAACCCCTTTCTATTGCAGAAATAGATATCATTAATCCCGAAACTATTGTTATTTCTGCCATTCAACTAAAAACAAGAACCAAAGAATATTTTGATTTGCTTGCCAAAAAGAAAATTACAGCTTTGGCATTTGAATATATAAAAGACGAAGACGGCTCTTATCCCGCCGTTAAGTGTTTGAGTGAAATTGCAGGAACAGCATCGATATTGATTGCTGCCGAGTTTATGAGTAGCAATCAATTTGGAAAAGGCCTTTTGTTCGGAAATATAACTGGTGTTCCACCTACCGAAGTTGTTATTTTGGGCGCAGGAACTGTGGGTGAGTTTGCCGCCAAAACCGCAATTGGGTTGGGTGCAAATGTGAAAGTATTTGATAATTCCATCACCAAATTAAGAAGATTACAAAACACATTAAACCAACGCATTTTTACCTCAACAATTCAGCCAAAATCATTACTGAAAGCCCTTAGACGTTGTGATGTTGCCATTGGAGCGATGCGAGGAAAAGACCGAAGCCCTGTGGTAGTGACAGAAACGATGGTCGAATATATGAAAAAAGGAGCTGTTATTGTTGATGTTAGCATTGATACGGGTGGTTGTTTTGAAACCTCTGAAGTAACTACGCACGAAAAACCAATTTTTATAAAAAATAACGTAATTCATTATTGCGTTCCTAATATTCCGTCTCGATACTCCAAATCGGCATCGCTTTCTATCAGCAATATTCTTACACCATTTTTACTTCAAATAGGCGATGATGGCGGTATCGAAAGTGCGATTAGATTTGACAAAGGGCTTCGAAATGGCGTTTATTTATACCATGGAATTTTGACCAATAATGCCATCGGCGAATGGTTTAATCTTCCAAATAGCGATATCAATTTAATCGTGTTTTAATTTATTTTCTGCTACCTTTGTAAAAAAATAAAGAATGAAATTTTATCAACGATTTTCCTATTATTTAGTGGGGCTACTATTAGGAAGTTTTTTTGTAGCAATGATTTGGAGCGGAAAAGACACCCGATGCAACTATTTTCCAAATGCACGCGTGTTGAATGATTTGAGAAATAAACCCTTTGAATTTTCAAAAAATGCTTCGTTACAGCTTGCCGAAAAATGGGTCGATACAACTGATATAAAAAACACACTTACCTATGGAGATGTCGATTTTGACAAGAGTAATATTTCGTTTGAAAAAGGGAAGTTATACCGAATTGAAGGAAAAACAAAAACGGACATTTCTATCACCCTTGAAGTAATCAATTATTCTGAAAAAGCAGTCCTAAAAGGCATTATAAAAAATTAATTCTTACTGTTTGCTTTTCTTCTATCGCGTTCCGTTTTAATGAGCATCAATTCACGGCTAGTTTGACCTGCAACTGATGTGTTTTCTTCGGCACGACGAATCAAATAAGGCATCACATCACGAACTGGTCCAAAAGGCAAATATTTCGCTACATTATAGCCATTTTCGGCTAGATTATAACTGATATTATCACTCATTCCGTATAATTGTCCGAACCAAATTCGGGAATCATTTTTAGAAATTCCTTTTTTCTGCATCAGTTCCATCACTAGATAGGAGCTTTCCTCGTTGTGAGTTCCTGCAAAAACGGCCATTGTTTCTAGGTGATCAAGCATATATAAAACGGCAGCGTCATAGTTTTCGTCTGTTGCTTCTTTAGATTTGCAGATTGGTGACGGCAAACCCATTTCGGTAGCACGAAGTATTTCTTTTTCCATATAGGCACCTCGAACCAGTTTCATTCCAATGAAAAATCCCTCGGATTGTGAGATTTTGTGTATTTTTTTTAGATAATCCAGTCGATCCCAGCGATACATTTGCAATGTATTGAAAACTATGGCTTTTTCTTTATTGTATTTTCGCATCATATCTAGAACCAAATCATCTGCGGCATCTTGCATCCAGCTTTCTTCTCCATCAATCAATAGTGCAATATTGTTTTGATGGGCTGCTTTACAAACCTTTTCAAACCTTGCTACTACTCTACTCCATTCTTCTTTTTCTACTGGTGAAAGGCTTTTTTTGGCTCCTATTTTTTCATATAATTCTAATCTTCCAAATCCAGTAGGTTTGAAAACGCAAAAAGGAATTTCATTTTTTTCTTTGGCAAAAGAAATAATTTTTAGAGTAATCTCCAATGCGTTATCAAAATAGATTTCTTCTTCTTTGCCCTCTACGGAATAATCCAAGACACTCGAAACGCCTTTAGTAAACATTTTGTCAACCACCGGAAGGCAATCTGCCTCGTTTATCCCACCACAAAAATGATCAAAAACAGTAGCTCGAATCAATCCCTCAACAGGCAAATGAGCTTTGATAGCAAAATTAGTAACGGCAGTCCCAATGCGAACAAGGGGCTGATTATCAATAAGTTTAAAAAGAAAATAGGCTCGGTCTAATTCGGTATCGCTCTTTAGGGCAAAGGCAACATTTGTGTTGTTAAAAATTTTTTCCATTTTATATCTTATTAATTCTGCAAATATAAATTATATTCGAGTACTATCAGACAAAACAGCAGTATTTTTGGAGGTAAAGAAACTTAGTGTTTCTTGATGGATTTCGATTTTTAATCTTCTAATATTAAAGAAATACTTTTTCTGGATTAAATTGCAATATATCCATAGCCGATATACCTAGAATTATAGAAATTTGATTTAGACGCTGTATAGTGAGTTTTGTTTCTCCAGTTTCAATTTTAGAATAGGCTCGTGTTGTGATTTTTAGTCTTTCGGCAACATAATCTTGAGAAAAATTTTTCAATTCTCTAATTTTTTTTAATCTTGAATTCTGGCTCAATTATCATACTATTTGGGTTTATATTTACTTAGAGAATAAATTGTTCTTGTTTGAGAAGAAATAGTTCAAAATTAGAAGAAATAGTTCTTGAAATTAACAGTTCGACTCACTACTCACCAAATCTAATCTTTTATTTTTACAA
>CAIJXW010000010.1 GCA_903824755.1 uncultured Bacteroidota bacterium
GTTTTTATAAAAATTAACTTAAAAAAATATGTACATAAAAAATAGGCTCAATAAAGTACTTTTTGGAACAATAATGTTTTGCTTTTTTTCTGTTTTTAGTCAATCAAAAAACTTCAGAGTTACACTAGATGCAGGACATGGTGGAAAAGACTGGGGAGCAACCTATAATGGTCATGTCGAAAAAAATATTGCTCTGGCAGTAATTCTAAAAGTGGGTAAGATTTTAGAGAGCCAGTCCAATTTTGATGTCAATTATACTCGAAAAACAGATGTTTTTATAGATTTAATTGAACGTGCTAACATTGCCAATAGAGTAGATGCTAATATTTTTGTTTCTATTCATTGCAATGCAAATAAAAATACTGCAGCCGATGGAACCGAAACCTATGTGATGGGTATGACTAAAAATGCTTCGAGTTTGGCTGTCGCCAAAAATGAAAATGAGGTAGTAACAATGGAGAAAGACTATAAGCAAAAGTATGAAGGCTATGACCCAAAATCTCCCGAAACTATTATAGGTGTTACTTTAATGCAAGAAGAATTTATGGAAAATAGCATTGCATTGGCAAGTAAAATTCAAGATGCTTTTTCGATTTTAGGAAAAAAAATTCGTGGCGGTGGAGTGAAACAGGCAAATTTTATGGTATTACACAAAGCATATATGCCAAGAGTTCTTGTTGAAATGGGTTTCATTTCAAATCCTGCTGAAGGGGCAGAACTAGATTCTGAAGTAGGTCAGGATAAAATAGCTGAAGCAATTGCAAGAGCAATTATTAGTTATAAAAAAGAATATTTCGGTACAGGAAATACTGATGAAGAATCCGAAAGACCTTCTCAAAAAATAATAGAAAAAGATGCTGATATAATATCGAAAACGAAAGAAAATCAAACAAAAGAAAGCCCTAAACAACTTCCAAACAAAGAAAATAGTAAAGATTTAAAGAAAGTTTCTAAACCAGAAATAGCAAAAGATACCCAAAAAGAAGCAGTACCTTCCGATGGAGGTAAAGCTATTTTTAAAGTTCAAATTGCAGCTAGTAGCAAAAAATTAGATGTTGCTCCTTCAAATTTTAAGGGTTTAAAAAACATAACTATTTCGGGTTCTGATATTTATAAATATATGTATGGAGAGACTTCGAGCTATGATCAAGCAAAAACATTATTGCAAGAAGCAAAATCCAAAGGATATAGCTCCGCCTTTATTGTTGCGTTCAAAAACGGGAAAATAATTTCGGTTCAAGATGCAATTAAATAAGATGCCTTATCAAATAATTTAATTTAATTTTGTAAAAAAATTACACATTGAAAATCACTAAAGAAATCAAAACTGCTATACTTGTAATAGCCTCAATTTTATTATTTATTTGGGGTTATAGCTATCTAAAAGGAAGGGATTTATTGATTGAGTATAAAATATTTTATGTTCAGTATGATAACGTGGAAGGTCTTGCTGTGTCTGCACCAGTAACTATTAATGGCCTAATTGTAGGAAAAGTAAATCGTATTGAGCTTCAAAATCAAACAGGAAAACTATTGGTTGAGCTTCAAATTAAAACTGATTTTCCAATATCAAAATCTAGTGTCGTAAATCTTTATGAGCCTGGGTTGATTGGTGGTAAGCAAATTCAAATTGTTCCAAACTTTAGTGATAGTACGCTGGCTAAATCTGGCGAAACGCTTCAAAGTGGTGTCAAACAAGGGTTAACGGATTTAGTTGCAGAAAAACTAACACCGCTGCAGGATAAGGTTGAAAAAATGGTTGTTTCTACTGATATTTTTGTCAAAAATCTAAATTCGATTTTGGACACAAATACGAAGGAGACTATTAAAAGTAGTATAATTAATTTGAACGAAAGTTTAAAAGAACTCCAAATTGCTACCAAAAGTGTGAATGGTATTTTGGACGACAATAAATTTAAAATTAATTCAACTTTGACCAACATAGATAAGGTTTCTAGTGATTTTTCAAAAATTTCTGATTCGATTTCAAAAGCAAATATTGGAAAAACGATCAAAAATTTAGAACAGACACTTTCAAAAGTAAATTTGATTATGGCTGATGTTCAATCTGGAAAAGGAACATTAGGAAAACTAATGAAAGACGATGTTTTATATTCTAATTTGAATAAAACTTCAAAAGAAATTGAGTTATTGCTTCAAGATGTTCGATTGAACCCAACGCGTTATGTTAACGTTTCGCTCTTTGGCAAAAAAAACAAACCTTATAATGCTCCTGTTAAGGATTCAATTACTATAAAAACCAAATAAGATGAATAGTAACACTATTATTTTTGCATTATTATTAGTTGTCGGTATTGGCTTTTTTATCAATAATATCCGAAAAATTATTAGAAACATCAATCTTGGAACCAATATTAATCGTTCTGATAATCAATCACAAAGATGGGCAAATATGGCAATTATCGCTTTAGGCCAGTCCAAAATGATAAAAAGACCAGTGGCAGGAATACTGCATATTATTGTTTATTTGGGATTTGTTATTATAAATATCGAAGTAATTGAAATTATAATTGACGGTCTATTTGGAACACATCGAGTGCTTTCTTTTATGAATGGTTTTTATGATTTTATAATCGCATCTTTTGAAATATTAGCCGTTTTAGTGTTGATTTCTGTTTTTATTTTCTTAGCCAGAAGAAATAGTATAAAATTGAAACGATTTATACATTCAGACCTAAAAGGTTGGCCAAAAAGTGATGCTAACTATATTTTATATTTTGAAGTTGTATTGATGTCACTTTTTCTTTTAATGAATGCTGCCGACTATCATTTACAATTATCAGGATATTCTCACTATAACCTTGCTGGTTCGTTTCCGATATCACACTATTTGAATCCGCTTTTTAATGGATTTTCAAATTCAACAGTTGCCTTAATCGAAAGAGCGGCTTGGTGGCTTCATATAACTGGGATTTTGATTTTCTTAAATTATCTCTATTATTCAAAACATTTGCACATATTATTAGCTTTTCCGAATACATTTTATGCCGATTTGAATGCAAAAGGCAAAATTGATAATCTTGAAGCCGTAACAAATGAAGTAAAACTAATGCTTGATCCAAATGCAAATCCATTTGAAGCTCCAGAAAATATTGCTCCTTCAAAATTTGGTGCAAGCGATGTTCAAGATTTGAATTGGGTTCAGTTAATGAATTCTTACTCATGTACCGAATGTGGCCGTTGCACATCAGTTTGTCCCGCAAATCAAACAGGCAAAAAATTATCCCCTAGAAAGATAATGATGGACACAAGAGATCGATTAGAAGAAGTTGGAAAAAATATCGATACTAATAAAGGTATTTTTGTTGCTGACAATAAAGCTTTATTAAATGATTATATCACACCAGAAGAATTATGGGCGTGTACCTCCTGTAATGCTTGTGTTGAAGAATGCCCAATCAGTATCAGTCCGTTATCGATTATTATGGAAATGAGAAGGTATTTGGTTATGGAACAAAGTGCTGCACCGATGTCAATTAATGCCATGATGAGCAATATAGAAAACAATGGGGCACCTTGGCAATATAACCAACAAGACCGATTGAATTGGAAAAATGAATAAACAAAAGAATAATAATGAAACTTGAAGATTTAGACAAAAAATTAGTTGCTGCATCCGAAAATGGTGAATCAATTAGCCCTATTTTACCTGAAGGTATAAAAAATTATTTAATAGACATTGACGGAACAATTTGTGATGATATTCCAAATGAAGAACCCGATAGAATGGCTACCGCCGAGTTATATCCAGATGCTTTAATCACTTTGAATAAATGGTATGATGAAGGGCATATAATTTTCTTTTTCACATCGAGAACAGAAGATCATAGAACAATAACCGAAGGTTGGCTGAAACTTCATGGCTTTAAATATCATGGAATGGTAATGGGAAAACCAAGAGGAGGAAACTATCATTGGATTGATAATCACTTGGTAAAAGCCACTCGATATAGAGGAAAATTCACAGATTTGGTTGATAAAGAAGTAACAATACAAGTTTTTGATGACGAACATCACGAATAAAAATAATATAGTGTCAAAACTAGACTAAAAAAAACAAATAGAATGTCTGAAAATTTAATTGTTCCAACGATGGCAGAAATGCTTGCACAAGGAAAACAACCCGAAATATTGTTTTGGGTAGGTTGTGCAGGAAGTTTTGACGATAGAGCCAAAAAAATAACAAAAGCATTTGTCCGTATTTTAAATAATGCAAACGTTTCATTTGCAGTACTTGGACCCGAAGAAAGTTGCAGTGGTGATCCAGCAAAACGAGCAGGAAATGAATTTTTATTTCAAATGCAGGCGTTAATGAATATTGAAGTTTTGAATGCTTATGAAGCTAAAAAAATAGTAACTGCTTGTCCGCATTGTTTCAATACACTCAAAAATGAATATCCAGAATTAGGAGGTCAATATGAGGTTGTTCATCACACCGAGTTTTTAAAATCATTGTTAGATTCAGGTCGATTAGCTATAGAAGGCGGACAATATAAAGGTAAAAAAATAACCTTTCATGATCCATGTTATCTTGGTCGAGCGAATTCTGTTTATGAAGCACCGCGGGAATTAATCGAAAAATTAGATGCTGAATTTGTGGAAATGAAACGATCCAGAGCAAATGGTTTATGCTGTGGAGCAGGTGGAGCTCAAATGTTTAAGGATGCTGAGCCTGGAAATAAAGAAATTAATATTGAACGCACCGAAGACGCACTGGAAACAAATTCTACCATTATAGCTACTGGTTGTCCATTTTGCAATACTATGTTGACAGATGGAATAAAAAACAAAGAAAAAGAAGGTGATGTGAAAGTCATGGATATTGCAGAATTGATTGCAAACGCTCAAGATTTATAATTAAAACACAAAAAATGTATTTACCATTTGACAGCTTACCTGAAGAATCAAAAATTTGGATATATCAATCCAACAGAAAATTTTCCGATGATGAAATTTCACAAATAGACGAAGATCTAAAGTTATTTATTGATAATTGGTCAGCCCACGGAACCCCGTTGAACGCCTCCTATCAATTAAAGTACAATCGTTTTATTATTTTGGCAGTGAATCAAGAAAACCAAATTGCAACTGGCTGTTCTATTGATGCATCAGTTCAATTTATTCAAAAATTGGAACAAAAATATGAAGTTGATTTATTGGACAAAATGAATGTAACCTTCAAATTAGGAGAACATATTGCCCATAAATCGCTTATTGAATTTAAAAAAATGGCCAAAGAAAAAGCAGTTTCAGAAAACACAATCGTATTTAATAATTTAATAAATACTGTTGGAGAATTTAATGAATTTTGGGAAGTCCCAGCAATGGACAGTTGGCACAACCGTTTTTTTTAAACAAATAATAATGAAATTGAATCGTCTATATCTATTACAAATTCTTCTAATTTGCTTCTTTGCAATTAGTTGTTCGTTGACAAAAAATAAATATCCTAGGCTTCACAATCACGGAGATTTTGAAAATGAATTATATTTAGATGAAAAACCCTTTATAAATCCTTTTTTTACAGAATCTTCTGAACAAAAAAAATGGGTAGATAGCGTATATGAAAATTTAACCTTTGAAGAAAAAATTGGGCAACTTTTTATGGTTGCGGCCTATTCTAATAAAGATACCGTTCATACAAATTCGATTGAGCGGCTTATTAAACAAAATAAAATTGGTGGATTAATCTTTTTTCAAGGTGGCCCTGTTCGTCAAGCTAATTTAACAAATCGCTATCAATCCATTTCAAAAACTCCATTATTTATAGGTATTGATGCGGAATGGGGATTAAGTATGCGATTAGATTCGACCGCTTTTTTTCCGTGGAATATGACACTAGGAGCAATTCGCGATTCTGAATTAATCAAAAAAGTAGGAGTAAAAATGGGACAAGAAAGTAAGCGAATGGGAATTCATTTCAATTTTGCTCCTGTTATTGATATCAATACAAATCCTAAAAATCCAATTATAGGTTTTCGATCTTTTGGCGAAAATAAAGATAATGTGGCCAATAATGCTATTTCATTAATGAAAGGCGTTCAAAGTCAAGGTGTTTTCTCAACGGGCAAACATTTTCCTGGTCATGGAGATACTTCAACCGACTCACACAGCAGTTTGCCAATCGTGAATTTTTCGGAAGACCGATTGAATCATGTCGAATTTTATCCTTATAAAAAAATGTTTCATGAAGGTTTAGCCTCGGTTATGGTTGCCCATTTGAGTGTTCCAAGCATTGAGCCAAGACCGAATTACCCATCATCGATTTCTTATAATATTGTAACAAACATACTTCAAAAACAGCTCGGTTTTAATGGTTTGATTTTTACCGATGCTTTAAATATGAAAGGTGCCAGTAATTTTAAAAATAGTGATGGTTCGACACCAAATCCCGGAGATATTGATTTAGATGCATTTTTGGCGGGTAATGATATTCTATTATTTTCCGAAAATGTCCCAATGGCTTCAGAAGCAATTTGCCGTGCCTATCAAAACGGTTTCTTCCCAGAAGGAAGATTAGAAAAATCGGTTAAGAAAATATTGAAATATAAATATTTTGCAGGTCTAAATAACTTTAAACCAGTAGATACACAAAATCTTATTTCGGATATTAATCCTTCCTCAAACAAAGCATTACAGTATAAACTATATGAAAATGCAATCACGGTAATTAAGAATACGAATGCTATTTTACCCATAAAAAATTTAGAAAATAACAAAATTGCTTATGTAAAATTTGGAGATGATACTAACAATAGTTTCGTATCTACTCTAAAAAAATATACTGAAATTACAGAAGTTTATGAGGAAAACATTGACACATTAAATATGAAATTAAAAGCATATTCATCTGTTATTATCGGTTTTCACAAATCTGACAAAGCTTGGAAAAAACATGATTTTAGTGAGAAAGAATTGCTTTGGCTTCAAGAAATTGCCAAAAATAATCATGTGATTTTAGATGTCTTTGCAAAACCTTATTCCTTATCAGCATTAACAGAGTTTGATGATATCGAAGGAATAGTTGTTTCATATCAAAATGGCGATATTGCACAAGTGGTGTCAGCCGAGCTATTATTTGGTGCAATTGAGGCAAAAGGAAAATTGCCCGTATCGATAACCGATAAATTTCCAGTAAATTTAGGTTTGGCAACAGAAAAACTCAATCGTTTGGGTTTTTCTGTGCCAGAAAATGTTTCTATGAATCCTACTATTTTATCAAAGATAGATACTTTGGCAGCAAAAGCAATTGATGGAAAAATGACACCCGGACTTCAGGTTTTAGTGGCAAAAAACGGAAAAGTTATTTATCAAAAATCTTTTGGTTCGCTTACCTACGAAAACACTGAAAAGGTTACAAATACTACTCTTTATGATGTTGCCTCTGTAACAAAAATTGTTTCTACACTTCCAAATGTGATGCAATTGTATGACAATAACAAAGTACATTTGGATACAAAATTGTCAGAAATGCTTCCAATTTTTGAAAATACAGATAAGAAAGATATTACTTTCAAGAATTTATTATCTCATTATGCTGGGTTTCAAGCGTGGATTCCTTTTTATAAATCGACAATAGATAGTTCAAAAATTCCTTTGCCAAAATATTATAGTAAAACGTATAATGAAAATTTTTCAAAACAAGTTGCCGATAGTCTTTATATCAGAAATGATTATCATGACACAATTATGGATAGAATTGCAACGAGTAAATTATTATTAAAAAAAGAGTATCGATACAGTGATTTTACGTTTATTATTTTAAAAGATTATTTAGAAAGAGTTTCAAATGAAAAATTAGAAAATTTGGCACAAAATAATTTTTATAATTCATTAGGAATGAACAATACATTATATAATCCTTTGCAAAAATTCGATATAAAAAACATAGCACCTACAGAAATCGATACCTATTTTCGTCAACAAACCATTCGAGGCTATGTCCATGATATGGCTGCCGCGATGGACGGCGGAGTAGGTGGGCATGCTGGAGTTTTTTCAAACAGTATGGATTTAGCAAAAATGATGCAACTCTTTTTGCAAAAAGGAAAGTATGGAAACGTAAATTATTTTTCGGAAAAAACATTCAACACATTTAATACTTGTTATTTTTGTAATGAAAGCAATCGGAGAGGATTAGGTTTCGATAAACCTCAATTAGGAACCCTAGGGCCAACATGTGGTTGTGTGCCAATGACAAGTTTTGGGCATACAGGTTTCACTGGAACAATGGTTTGGGCCGACCCAGAAAACGAAATTGTTTATATCTTTTTATCAAATAGAACTTATCCCGATTCAACAGTAAATAAATTATCAAAAGAAAATATACGCGAAGATATTCAAAAAGTTATCTATGAATCGATTGAAAAATAATTACTATTTATTCATCAATTAACTAATAATTATATTTTTTTAGGCTTATAAATTTTTAATTTTTAACTAAATTCGTACTTCTAAAACATTTAAATGAAAATAGCCATTGTTTGTTATCCAACCTTCGGAGGTAGTGGAGTAGTAGCCACAGAGTTAGGACTTGAACTTGCCCAGAAAGGGCATGAAATTCATTTTATAACTTATAGTCAGCCCGTTCGTTTAGCACTTTTGAATACTAATGTTCATTATCACGAAGTAAATGTGCCAGAATATCCATTATTTCATTATCAACCTTATGAATTGGCACTTTCGAGCAAATTAGTTAATATAATAAAACAATATAAAATTGAATTATTACATGTGCATTATGCCATTCCGCACGCCTATGCGGGTTATATGGCAAAACAAATGTTGAAGGAAGAAGGCATCGAAATACCAATGGTGACAACGCTTCACGGAACGGATATTACTTTGGTAGGAAATCATCCATTCTATAAACCTGCAGTAAGTTTTAGTATAAATAATTCAGATGTTGTAACTTCTGTATCCAATAGTCTCAGAGAAGAAACCCATAAACTTTTCAATATAAAGAAGGAAATTCATGTTGTTCCTAATTTTATAGAATTAGGAAAAGACAATCTCAATCCAAGTATTTCTTGCAGTAGATCAGTAATTGCAAATAGCAACGAACGCATCATTACTCATATTAGCAACTTTAGGTCAGTTAAACGAATTCCTGACGTAATAAATATATTTTATAAAATTCAAGAAAAAATCCCTGCAAAATTATTGCTAGTTGGAGATGGGCCAGAAAAAGAAAATGCTGAATATTTATGTCAGCAATTAGGAATAATTGACAAAGTAATATTTTTTGGAAACAGCAACGAAATTGACAAGATATTGAGTGTTTCCGACTTGTTTCTATTGCCTTCTGAAACCGAAAGTTTCGGTTTAGCAGCTTTGGAAGCAATGGCTTGGAGTGTTCCTGTAATTTCAAGTAATTCTGGTGGATTGCCAGAAGTGAATTTTGATGGTGTTTCTGGTTATCTTAGCCCTGTTGGAGCTATTGATGAAATGGCAGAAAACGCCTTGAAAATAGTATCGAATGAGGAAACATTAAAATCATTTAGAAAAAATGCCTTAAATGTTGCTGAAAAATTTGACATAAAAAACATAGTCCCACTTTATGAAAATATTTATCAAAAAGCCATAAATAAACAATAAAATGAAAAAAGTATTTTTTCTATTTTCTGTATTTTTAGTTTTTTCATGTGCTAATAAATCGAAACTGGCTTATAAACAACCATTAGTTGAAATATTGACTCAGCAAGAAAATGGGGGAGCAAACATTCGTTTTTTTGAAATTATATCAGAGAGGGCAGAGCTAAATATGCTATTAAACGATTCTAATTTGAAGCGAAAAATTAAACCAAACGATATTGAGACATCAAATTTTATTGTGATGAGTTTCGGTCCAAAATATAAACGAAAAAATGAGATTACGATTTTAGAAACAAATGAAAATCATAATAATATAGTTATTTCTTTTCTAGAAAGTGAATCAAAAAATGCTAAAGACTCATTAGTGTTTCCAATTTACCCTTATACTGTTTTGAAAATAAATTCAAAAAAAGAAATTATTTTTAAATAAAATTAAAAAAGATATTTAATTGCAAGAGCTACATTTGAATTAAAAGTATCGTTATAATAATTATTCTTACCTATTTCAGGTCTAAAATCTAACGATAATAATAGCGGAATATCAAATTCATATTCTATACCTACATTGCCAGAAGCATATAAAAAAGAGTCACTATCGTTGTTTTTTGAATTCCAATTTTCAATACCAGCCCCCACACCCGCATACCAATTAAAATTATCTTCAATATTCCAAACCCATTGATATATTCCAGTAATTTTATAGGCGTTATAATCACTACTGTTGCTCCAACCTAAATTGCCCTCAAGACGATTGATTTTTGATAGTTTTCGTTGATAACTAATTTCGCTACCAAGACCGTGACTACTTCCAAAACGAAGGCCAATTGCATTATCTGAAATGTTTTGAGCTAAGGAAACATTTGCAAAAGCAAGAAAAAAAACAAGTGATAAATAGAACGTTTTCATTACAGTAATTTTAGAGTTAATAAAATAACGCATTTTAACATTAACTATTGCTTCCAAAAATAAAATATTAAATTAGAATTCAGCTTTATAAGTAGCTAACACTTCATTTTGAATATCACTTCCAGTTGAAGGAATAGGCAATGTTACATTAAATTGAGAAAAATCTTGAAGTTCATATTGTATAAGAGTATTCGTATAAAACATTCCAATATTTTTTGAATAATAATGTGTCGCTACCAAAACGTCTTGAGTATTCAAAATAACAAGCGAAACAGGAATTGGAATATTTGGAACAGTTACGGTTGTAGAAATCTTTAAATTTAGAGTTGTTTGAACCTTTTTCACATCACTATAAACTTTTACATCAGGTGCCGAAAAAGTGGGCAAAGACTCTAAGGCCTTGCTAGTCAGCACATAATTAATTGTTAGCGGATATCCTTGAATCTCTTGATTAATTGTACCTGTAATAGTACTCAAAACACTATTTGCGGTTGCTGATTCTTTGAAAATAATAAAATCATCTAAAGGAATTGACAAAGCAAAAGTACTATCAAAATTAAATCCTGTTGTTCCTTTCAAATAAACAGTACCATTTTCAGCTCTCAAACTATTCTTGTTTAATGAATTAGAATAAAAACCCATCGGTTGAGCTAATGTTCTATTTTTTTTATATGTTTTTGAATTAATTAATGTATCATTTGCTGTATATAATGAATCGCGACCAGTTGTTAAATTTGAATCAAAATTATAAACCCAATTGTTTGCTATTTTTAAAGGAAAATAGGCTGTTTCTCCAGTCGCTACAGGACTATCAGAACTACAAGAAGCGAATAGCAAAACAAACATTGCTGGCAAGATAAATTTAATTTTCATATTTTTTTTATTAAGTGTAAATAATTAAGTGTCAAATTTAAATGATTTTACCTGATAAAAATAATTAAAATATAAGTTTGTTTTTAAATAAATCTATTTATGTTTTTATTTTATATA
>CAIJXW010000011.1 GCA_903824755.1 uncultured Bacteroidota bacterium
ATAAAAATGAAAGTTACAATAGTAGGAGCAGGAAACGTTGGAGCCACTTGTGCAGATGTTATTTCTTATAGAGGAATAGCAAGCGAAGTGGTACTTTTAGACATTAAAGAAGGTTTTGCTGAAGGAAAAGCAATGGATATTATGCAATGTGCTACAAATACTGGATTCAATACAAAAGTTTCCGGTGTTACCAATGATTATACAAAAACCGCAAATAGTGATGTTGTGGTAGTTACTTCTGGAATTCCAAGAAAACCAGGAATGACAAGAGAAGAATTGATAGGAATCAATGCAGGAATTGTGAAAACAGTTGTCGAAAATGTATTGAAGCATTCGCCAAATACGATAGTTGTTATTGTTTCTAACCCTATGGACACGATGACGTATCTTGCACTTAAAATTTCTGGATTACCAAAAAATAGAATTATCGGAATGGGAGGAGCATTAGATAGTTCAAGGTTTAGATATTATTTATCAAAAGCTTTAGATAAGCCATCAAACGATGTTTCGGCAATGGTTATTGGTGGTCATGGCGATACAACAATGATACCACTAACCCGATTGGCTTCTTATAATGGAATTCCAGTTTCGGAATTTTTGTCGCAAGACGCATTAGATAAAGTAGCTGCTGAAACGATGGTAGGTGGGGCAACACTCACTGGATTATTAGGGACATCTGCATGGTATGCACCTGGAGCTTCTGTGGCATATCTTGTTGATAGCATCTTGAACGATCAAAAGAAAATGATTGCTTGTTCGGTATTTTTAGAAGGCGAATATGGTCAAAATGATATATGTATTGGCGTTCCTTGCATCATTGGAAAAAACGGAATCGAAGAAATAGTTGCCATTAATTTATCAGAAACAGAGAAAGAGTTGTTTTCTAAAAGCGCCGATGCGGTTAGAAACATGAACGCAGACTTGAAATCAGTTTTAGCATAGTTTTTTGTAATAATAAGCAAAGACTGCAAAAAAGCAGTCTTTTTTTTGAGATTAATCATTAAATTAATTGGTTAATCTTATGGTTAATTATATATTTGCTCGTTTATAAAAAAATTATCGAATTGGTTTTTTTTGAATTTTCATCAAAAACAAAATATTTTAATTTATTTTAACAAAAATAATACAAATACAATAACAAAAATTAATTAATTATAGTAATAATGCAGAATAGAGGACTTATTAAATTTTTCGCAATTTTATTTGCATTGGTGAGTATTTACCAACTTTCATTCACTTTAGTATCACAAAAGATAGAAAGTGACGCTAAAACTTTTGCTAACGGAAATTCTGAAAAAGAATTAAAATATCTAGATTCCATAGGTAAAGAAAAAGTAATTGATCTAAACCTACTAGTTGGGCATCTTGATTTTACTTATGATGAAGTAAAAGATAAAAAAATCAAAAAAGGACTGGATCTAGAAGGAGGAATTAGCGTTCAACTTCAAATTTCAATAAAGGATATTGTAAAAGGACTTGCTAATAACACTTCAAACCCAATATTTAATCAAGCAATAGATAATGCTACAAAAAACCGTCAAGGAAATCAGGATTATTTAGATGTATTTTTTGATGAATTTGAAAAAGCCTCTGCAGGAAAAATAAAATTATCATCACCAGATATTTTTGCTAATAAAATACTAGGCGATGAGATTAACTATAAAATGTCTGATGAAGATGTAAAAAAAGTAATCAAACAAAAAGTAATCAAATCAATCTCAAGTGCAATGATTGTTTTGACATCTCGTATTGATAAATTTGGTGCTACACAACCTAGTATTCAAAAAGTAGGTGAATCAGGAAGAATTTTGATTGAGCTTCCAGGGGCAAAAGATGTCGATCGTATCAAAAAATTATTGCAAAGTACCGCTCAATTAGAGTTTTGGGAAACGTATAAAATTGATGAATTGGGGAATTTCTTAATGGCAGCCAATAGCGCCTTGCAATTAACAGAAAAAGACGCAATTAAAGTAAAAGAAACTACAAAAACAGGAATCGATACTTTATTAACCGATAAAGTTAAAGACACTGTAGCCGATAAAAAAGGAAAAAATCCATTATTTGATAAATTCGTTTCTCAAGGAGGTGGACCAGTTTTAGGAGTAGTTGAACCAAAAGATACCGCTGTAATAAATGGTTATTTGAAAAGACAAGACATTAAAGTTCTATTAGCTTCAGACCAACGATATGCAAAATTTGTTTGGGGAAAACCAAAAAAGAACATTGATGAAAAAACCAAAAAAGAATTAGAAACAGTTGAATTATATGCGTTAAAAGGAAACAGAAATAATCAAGCAGCAATTAGCGGCGGAGTTGTTACTGGTGCAAAAGATAGTTTTGACGAATTGAATAAACCAATTGTAGAAATGCAAATGAACGGACAAGGCTCAAAAGCTTGGGAAGTTCTTACAGGCAAAGCATATACTCAAAAAAGTAATATTGCCATAGTCTTAGATAATGTTGTTTATTCTGCCCCAGGTGTTACTAATGGTGCTATTTCTGGAGGAAGATCACAAATTTCTGGAGATTTTGACATCACAGAAACAAAAGATTTAGCCAATGTACTAGAAGCCGGAAAATTACCAGCCTCGGCAGAAATTGTTCAATCGGAAGTAGTTGGACCATCATTAGGTCAAGAAGCTATTGACAACGGAACAAATTCAGCCTTAATAGGGTTGCTAATTGTTTCTCTTTGGATGATGATATATTATGGAAAAACAGGTTGGTTTGCAAATATTGCAGTAGCAATCAATTTATTGTTTTTGTTTGGTGTAATGGCTAGCTTTAACTTTGTATTGACTTTGCCAGGTATTGCAGGTATCGTTCTAACAATGGGTACAGCAGTCGATGCCAATATTATTATCTATGAAAGGGCAAAAGAAGAACTTCGACTTGGAAGAACTCTCGAGGAAGCAATCAAAGCTGCCTATGGTTGGAAAGGTGCGATGCGTTCCATTGTTGATGCAAACGTAACCCACGTTTTGACTGGAGCAGTATTGTTTTCTTTTGGAACAGGACCAATAAAAGGATTTGCTTTAACCTTATTAATAGGTATTGTAACCTCATTATTTACATCAATTTTTATAACAAGAATACTATTAGATTGGAGCGTTAATAAAGGCGATAAGTTATCTTTTGTTACAGGTTTTTCTAAAAACTTTTTTACAAACTTCCATTTTGATTTCTTAGGAATTAAAAAATATACCTACATTTTTTCTGGGTTGGTAGTTTTGGTAAGTGTATTCTCACTTTATACAAACGGATTGAATCAGGGAGTTGATTTTGTTGGTGGAAGAACGTTTCAAGTGCGTTTTGAAAAACCAGTTTCTGCCGAAGAAGTTAAAACGGAATTAGCAAAAGTATTTGACGGAAGTGCAGAAGCTAAAATTTATGGAGAAGATAACCAGTTGAAAATTACAACTAAATATAAAGTTGCTGAAGCTGGAACAGAAGCAGATCAAGCGGTTAACAAAGTGTTATATGACAATTTGAAAAAACATTTTGATGCCAATATGACCTACGATAAATTTGTTAATAGCTATGACGGAAAAAGATTAGGAATTCTTCAAGCTTCAAAAGTAGGGCCAACTGTTGCTGATGATATTAAAACAAATTCTTATTGGGCAGTTCTTGGAGCTATGTTGATAGTTTGCTTATACTTATTTATCAGTTTTAGAAAATGGCAATATAGTTTAGGTGCAATCGCAGCTGTAGCTCATGATGTTATTTTTGTATTAGGAATTTATTCCCTTTTATGGAAATATATGCCATTTGGAATGGAAATCGACCAGCACTTTATTGCAGCAATTCTAACTGTTATTGGTTATTCTATGAATGATACCGTAATTGTATTTGATAGAGTTCGTGAATATTTAGGAGGAAAAGCAAAAGGAAACTTCAACTCGATTGTGAATCAATCTATTAATTCAACAATGTCGAGAACAATTAATACTTCATTAACGATGATTTTAGTATTATTAATCATGTTTGTGTTCGGTGGTGAATCTATTCGTGGATTTATCTTCGCTATGCTTATAGGTATTATCGTTGGTACATATTCTTCTTTATTTATTGCAACACCAGTATTGGTTGATACAATTTCAGATGCAGAGCATAAGAAAATTGAAGAAGAACATAATAAATAGTCATTTATTTATATATAAAAAAGCCTCGCAATTGTGAGGCTTTTTTTTGCTTTATAATCAGCATTAGTCGTTGAGGTTTCATGAATCAAGCAACATCAATTTTTATCATCATTAATAAATATCAAGTACAAGAACCATAATGGAAACTAGATTATTGGTGATAGATTCATAAACCATTATGATGAAACTTTTTATCATTAATAAAATTCAATTACCTATCAAATAATCGGGGAATTAAACAAAAAAATAAAGCCACTGTAGTGGCTTTATTTTATATTTTAACTAAATATAAATCAGACTTGAACCATTTTATTAGATTTAAAAATAAAGAACAATCCAATAATTACAAATGGGATACTTAGCCATTGTCCAGTAGAAAAAATGCCTAATTCACTTTCAAATCCACCCTGACTTTCTTTCAAAAATTCTACTACAAAACGAACAGAGAACAAAAATACTAAGAACAACCCAAAAAGAAATCCAGGTTTGTTTCGAGCATTCGTTTTCCAGTAGGCAAAATATAAAATTGCAAACACAAAAATATAGCAAAACGATTCATATAATTGAGTCGGGTGTTTTGCAGGAACTTGTTGCAGCAAACTTGCAAATTCTGAATTGTTAGCAATAGCATGAAAAGCTTCCTTTGGATTTGCTATTTTAGTAGCATTTATCGCATCGTTAGCACTATAATAGTCCCTAATAAATTTTATACCAAACGCCGAATCTGTTTCTTTTCCTACAATTTCAGAATTAAAAAAATTACCAATTCGTACAAATATTGCTCCGCTTGCCACAGGAATTACCACTCGGTCTAGAACCCAAAGTAGCGATTTATGCATAATTTTTTTACTAAAAAAATACATCGCTAAGACAATTCCAATGGCGGCTCCATGACTTGCTAATCCCTGAAAACCAATAAATTCAAATTTTGGTGAAAAGCGAAATGGTAATATTATCTCCAATAAATTATTCCGAAAATACTCCCAATCATAAAAGAAAACATGCCCCAAACGAGCACCAAGTAAGGTTGCCAATACCGTCCAGATGAACAATGAATCTAATTTTTCAATCGATTCATTTTCTCGTTCAAATATTTTTTTCATAATATACCACCCCAAACCAAATGCCACTACAAACATTAAACTATAATAGCGAACAATAAAAAAACCTAAATCAATGCCTTCTGAAGGATTCCAAACCATGATATTTTGTGTTTTATTAAAATTAATTTAGTGTAAAAATACAGAAAATACAGCATAATGCGAATACATTACGGTCTAATGTTTATGATTTTTTTTAGAATCTGGAACGGGATCATACCCATTTTTGCCCCAAGGGTGGCAGCTCAATATTCTCTTTATTCCGAGAAAACCACCATAAAGAAGTCCATGTTTTTTCAATGCTTCCAAACAAAAAGTCGAACAAGTGGGCTCAAATCTACAAGTTCTGGGCGTAAAAGGGGAGATGGCCACTTGATAAAACCGAATTAAAAGTAAAAATGGCCCTATTAATATTCTTGAAAACATCGATTATAGACTAAAACTTGTTCCCTCTTTTCCGTCTTTCAATTGAATTCCGATAGACAATAATTTGTCTCTAATCTGGTCGGACAAAGCAAAATCCTTGTTGGCTCTAGCTTCATTTCGCATTTCAATCATCAAATTCACAACACCTTCCAATTTTTCGGAAGTATTATTTGAACTTTTCTCATTATTGATGCCAAGAACCTCAAATATAAAAGTTTCTAGGGTATGTTTTAGCATTTGCAAATCTTCGGCAGTAATTGTTTCTCTTTTATCATTCAAAACATTCACAAAACGAATTCCCTCAAATAATTGAGCAATCAATATTGGTGAATTAAAATCGTCATTCATAGCGTCATAACAACTTTGTTTCCAAGAAACTACATCAATCGATGAAGCAGCTGCAGGAACAATTTCATCAATAATCGACAAGCCTTCCATTAAACGAATAAATCCTTTTTCGCTCGCCATCATTGCATCGTTAGAAATATCCAAAACGCTCCTATAATGAGCTTGCAAAAAACAAAACCGAACCACATTTGGATGAAAAGCTTTTTCAAAAAAATCATTATTTCCCTCAATTAATTCCAAAGGAAGTATAAAATTTCCAGTTGATTTACTCATTCTTAAACCATTCATTGTGAGCATATTGGCGTGCATCCAGTAATTTACAGGCGAAATCCCATTACAAGCCTTTCCTTGGGCAATTTCACACTCATGATGCGGAAATTTCAAATCCATTCCGCCTCCGTGAATATCAAATTTTTCGCCTAAATACTTAGTACTCATTGCCGTACATTCAAGGTGCCAGCCTGGAAAACCTTCACCCCAAGGCGAATTCCAACGCATAATGTGGGCTGGAGAAGCATTTTTCCATAAAGCAAAATCTTGCGGATTTTTTTTCTCATTTTGACCGTCCAAATCACGTGTATTCGTCAACAATTCATCAATATTTCGATTGTTTAACTCCCCATAATTCAGTCCCCGTTTGTTATATTCCAAAACATCAAAATAGACAGAACCCTTGCTCTCATAGGCAAAGCCATCACGAATCAATTTCTCAATCAACTCCAATTGCTCAATAATATGTCCCGTAGCAGTAGGCTCAATACTTGGCGGCAAAAAGTTGAAAATATCTAAAACCCTATGAAAATTAACCGTATATTTTTGAACCACCTCCATAGGCTCTAATTTTTCAAGCCGAGATTGTTTCACAAAACGGTCATTTTCAACCGAACCATCATCAGTCAAATGCCCCGCATCAGTAATATTTCGAACATATCGAACCTTATAATCCAAATGCAATAAATACCTAAAAATCACATCAAACGACATAAAAGTCCGAACATTTCCAAGATGTGCATGGCTATAAACCGTTGGCCCACAAACATACATACCCACATTTCCCTCATCAATTGGCACAAAAAATTCCTTGTCCCCCGTGAGCGAATTATAGATTTTTAAACGATTTGATTTATATATAGACATGCGATTTTATTTATTTTTTGGAGCTATTTCCCGCTTTGCGTTTCAATCTTTTGTTTTTTTAAAGAAAAAAACAAAAGGATTTCCACTTCAATCGGGGCTAGGCAACAGATTAACTAGAACTTTGTATCCATTCTAATATAATCCAAAAATTCTCTCTTTGTTTTTTCATTCTTAAAATCACCACCAAACTCAGATGTGATTGTGCTACTTTCAATATCATTTATCCCTCTCGAATTAACGCACAAATGCTTAGCGTCAATCACACAAGCAACATCTTGAGTTCCCAAGGCAATTTGAAGCTCCTGAACAATTTGCATCGTCAATCGCTCTTGCACTTGAGGTCTTTTGGCATAATAAGCCACAATTCTATTCATTTTTGACAACCCAATAACACGTCCTTTCGAAATATAGGCAACATGAGCACGACCAATAATTGGCAATAAATGATGCTCGCAAGTAGAATAAACAATAATGTTTTTTTCAACTAGCATTTCGCCATATTTAAAATTATTATCAAATGTAGAAGCTTTCGGTTTTCTAGAAGGATTCAAACCGCCAAAAATCTCCTTAACAAACATTTTTGCCACTCGGTTTGGTGTTCCTTTGATGCTATCATCAGTCAAATCCATACCTAGCGTAACCAAAATGCTCTCAACATCTTTTCTAATTAGCTCTATTTTTTGTTCCTCCGAAAGCACAAAAGCATCTTCCCTAATAGGATTTTGTGCATTTGTTGCAATATGATTATCTCCAATTTCTTCTAGTGAATAGTCTTTATTTGCCATTAAAATATATATAATATAGGTGTTATTTTCAAAGCACAAATATAAATAATAATAATTAAAAAGGTAATAAAGTCAACCTATTTGAAACTATTTTAAAAAAAGCCTTCATTATTTACCAAAAATATGTAAATTTCGCCGCTAAAATATATCAAAAAATGAAACTAAAATTCCAACTGCTAATTTTTTTATTAATCACAACTATTAACATTTTTGGGCAAGCTGCACCCACGATTAAAGTTAATATAGATACTCCTCAACCAATATGTTTGCCGGGAGATTGTACAGTTCTAAATGCAACTTACCCAACGATTAAACAAACTTCAAGCTATTCAGTTTCACCTATAATATACAATCCCTCTTTTCCTTTTCTTTGGGATGGCGATCCATCACATAAAATTGACGCAACAGGAGATGACAAATGGTCACCAGCGGTTACTTTACAGTTTCCTTTCTGTTTTTATGGTCAAAATTATACTCAAGTATTAATAGGTACAAATGGCGTTATTACATTTGATGTTGGAGTTAATGGTCAAAATCCTAATGGAACATGTCCATGGTCATATAATGCAACTATTCCTAATGCCGGTTTTCCAATAAAAAATGCCATTTATGGAGTCTATCAAGATACTGATATTGCTTTTCCTTCACCAGTTACAGATCCTGCAATTCAAAACGTAAATTATTATTTCCTTAATCAAGCACCAAATAGAGTACTTGTTATTAATTTTAACGAATTACCACAATTTAATTGTAATAATTCAGTTGGACTTCAAACCAGTCAAATTATTCTTTATGAGGCTACAAATATAATTGATGTTAACGTAAAAAAAAGAACAGCTTGTACTTCTTGGAATTTCGGTGGTAGTGGGGTAATAGGAATTCAAAACCAAGCTGGAAATCTAGCAGTTTTTCCTCCTAATAGAAACACGGGAGCTTGGACAGCAACCGATGAGTCATGGCGTTTTACTCCAACTGGAGCTACAGTACCTTCAACAATTGTTTGGAAAAAAAATGGCCAAAATTTTGTTGGTAATACTGCAAATCCATTAACCGTTTGTCTCACTGGGCCTGAGCAATATACTTCCACAGTTACCTACAATCCTGGTGCTATAACTTGTGGTCCAGCAGTTACTGTTTCAGCGGTTATAAACTTGGATTTGCAAGGTCCTTTACCAGTGCAAAGTCCTCAAGATGTTTTGTTCTGCATTCCAGTACCATTCGTACCGCCTCCATATACTGTTAATATAGATCAAGATTTATATATACTAAATGGGGCAAGTAGTTCCGATTATTCAATTTACTATTATGAAGATCAAACTGATGCAGAAGATGATATGCCGAATTTCATTCCGAATCCATCGGCTTATGTTCTTACTTCAGCTCCCCCGAAAACAATATACGTTAGAATATATGATGAAAATTCAGGTTGTTTTAATGTTCGTCCATTTCAAATAATTAGTGGTTCGCCATCTGGTTCAATTGCTTTCCCATCTCAGGTATATAGCACATCAAACCCTAATTTGCAATCTATTACAACTCCAATACCTTTGACCCCAGGAGGTGTGTTTTCTGCAACACCGGCTGGATTGTCTATTAATCCTACTAATGGAACAATTAATCCATCATTAAGCCTTCCAGGAGTTTATACAGTAACATATACAATTACTGGGTCTTGTTCATTTGTTACTTCCACAATAGTTGAGATTATTGTTTCAACTTGTTCTTTAGTTGCTGTAAATTCTGGCCCTGTATGTAGAACTCCTTTAGCTACATTCGATTTAAGTGCTTCAACAATTGCTGGAGCTACTTATAGCTGGACGGGACCAAATTTTACTTCAACACTTCAAAACCCAACAAATATTCCTATTCCAATAGGATCAGGGCCTTTTGTATATCAAGTAGTAACTACTACTGGTTATGATGTTTGTATTGAGCAAACTACTCTTGTCATAAATAATCTTCCAACAATTAGTGGTGTTTTGACCATTTGTGAAGGATTAACAAGTCCACTGGTAGGTTCTGGAACACCCGCAGCCACCAGTCCTTGGTCATCAACGGATACAGATGTAGCTTCGATTTCGGACGTTGGCTTTGTGATTAATACAATACCAGGAACAGCAACGATTACTTATACTAATAGTAATGGTTGTTCTTCAGATGTTTTATTTACTGCAATAGCGAATCCTATATTAACAGGAATAAATTCGATGTGTGTAGGTGATACTTCACAATTTATAGGCTCTGGAAATGCATCAATTGTAGATCCATGGTTGACTTCAAATCCTGCAGTTGCCTCGGTGAGTGGTACTGGTTTTGTTACTGCAATTTCAGCGGGAACTGCAATGATAACATATACAAATGACAATGGGTGTAAAGATGAACTGACAATTACTATAAACGGAACTCCTTTTGTATCTCCCCAAATAAGCACTATTTGTAGTAATACTACTTTTACAGTAAGTCCAGTTTCTGGTGTAAATGGTAATGTAGTTCCTGCAGGAACCACATATACTTGGACCGTTGTAGATAATGTAAATGTTACTGGTGATGTAGATCAATCAACAGGTGTGAATAATATTAGTCAGGCCTTGATTAACCTTACAAACACGCCTCAAATAGTAACTTATGATGTTACTCCTACAAAAGGTTCTTGCGTAGGTTCGCCATTTACTGTTACTGTTACGGTTAATCCAAAACCAATAATTCCAAATCAATTTCCCACACCAATTTGTAGCGGAACTCCGTTTTCAGTTGTTCCATCTAATTCTTTACCTACTTCTATAGTCCCTTCAAACACAACCTATACTTGGACAGTTGTTGCTAATGCAAATGTTACTGGTGAAGGAATTGAGGCTGTTAGTCAAAGTGCCATTAGTCAAACACTAACAAACACAACAAATGCAGTTCAAACGGTAGTTTATACTGTTGCTCCCGCATCATCATTTTCTCCAAGCACTTGCTACGGAACTTCATTTACTATAACTGTAAATGTATATCCAAAAATAGTGATTTCTGTTCCAACAGTTTCAATATGTAGCGGAGGAGCTTTTTCTGTAACGCCTTCAAATGGGCCTCCGTCATCAGTTGTACCATCAGACACAAACTATACATGGACGGTTGTTGACAATACTAACGTGACAGGTGATGTTGATGAGCCAACTGCTCAAACAAGTATTTCTCAAATATTAATTAATAATAGTAATACGCCTCAGACAGTTACCTATATAGTTACTCCAGCATCTGTTATTTCTGGAACATGCCCGGTAACTCCATTTACTTTCAATGTAATAGTTAACCCAAAACCTGTAATCGCAAACGAAGCTTTGATAGAAATTTGTAGCGATTCTCCATTTTTAAATAGCCCATCTACTGGCGGAGTTAATAACAATATTATTGCAACAGGAACAACATATAGTTGGTTAATTCCAACAGTTACTGGTGGAATCACTGGTGGTGCATCAGGAGTTTCTCAAGCTAATATCTTTGGAACATTATCAAATCCAACAAATGTATCTCAAACTGCAACTTACCTCGTAACACCAACTTCTGGTGCATGTACTGGAGCTTCATTTACTGTTTCTGTTCAGGTAAATTCAAAACCTTTTGTTCCTGCCCAAACAGCTACAATTTGTAGTGGAAATACATTTTCAATTAGTCCTATAGATTCAAATCCAACAACTATTGTCCCTGTTAATACTAAATATACTTGGACTGTTTCCACAAATACTAATGTCTTGGGTCAAAGTGATCAACTATTACCACAAAATAACATTAGTCAGACCTTAATAAACAGCTCGAATGTTAGTCAAACGGTTGTTTATACAATAACACCCGTTTCTGGAGATACAGGTAGTTGTGTTGGTAATTCTTTTACCGCCACCATCACCATCAATCCATTACCAGTTGTTGTTGCACCAGGTCCGATGAATGGTTGCAGCAATGGGGTTATAACTACGACCTCATTTAATCTAGCATTAAATAATAGTACCATCACAAATGGTGTTGCTGATTTGTCGGTGAGTTATCACGAAACATTATTAGACGCAGAGAATAATACTAATATTCTGCCAATTTCTTATACTAATATTTCCAATCCTCAAATACTATTTGTTCGAGTTCAAAATGATATAACGGGTTGTTATGCTACTACTACATTACAGCTTAATGTTACTCAAGGCCCAGTAGCCAATACCCCA
>CAIJXW010000012.1 GCA_903824755.1 uncultured Bacteroidota bacterium
AATTTATAAATTTTAAAATTTAGGCTTCTTTTATTTTGTTCGTTTTTTGACATTGAAATAATGAAAACGTAGTGCAGTATCGAACTAATAAATCAAAATTCAGACTATTTATGGAATAAACAAAATCAGTCCTTCAAACTTAAATGTACTTTCTCTCCGATTTTAACATCGTTTTTGTTTTGAAAAAATAATATCCCTTCGGCAAATTTTGCTTCTATCAAATAATGACTTCCTCGAAAATAGCTGTTTGATACTGTGGCAATAAGCCTAGATTTAGCAACAATTTGGAGCTGGTGTGGATAGACTAAACTGATTTCGTTTTGAGTCTTTGAAGTATCAAAATAGTGATTTGGAATTTCGTTTACATCGTCAAAAAGAGACGCAATATAAAGTGATTTGGGAGTTGAAAAAGTATTTTTTGGTGTGTTAAAATCGATGATTTTTCCTGATTGCATCACTAAAACTTCATCGGCAAAAGACAATACATCTGCACTATCGTGTGTTGCAATCAAACAGGTAATTTGTTTTTCTTTCAGATATTGAAACAACTTTCTACGCAAACTATTTTTTCTAGAATTATCAATATGGCTGAATGGTTCATCAAGCAATAATACCTCGGGTTCGAGTGCTAGAACTCTAGCAATAGCAATACGTTGCATTTGTCCGCCACTCAAGAACTTGGCTTTGACAGAAGAAAATTCTGACATTTCGACTAATTCTAATAATTCTTCGACCCGCCTTTTTTTTTCTTTTGGATTCCTATTTGATAAAAATTTGCCTACATTTTCTGCCACAGTAATAAACGGCATTAAATCAAAATCTTGGGCGAGATATTTCATATAAGCCATTCCAGGAATTAAATGAATTTTTGGTCCTAAAACTTCTTGATTATTCCAATATATTTGCCCTTGGTCCAAATCGTATAAACCATAAATAAGCTGAAGTAAAGTGCTTTTTCCACAACCGCTTTCACCAATAATAGCTAGGTTATTTCCCTTTTCTAAAACAAAATTCATCGAATGAATTGTGATAGTTTTATTATAAGAAAAAGAAATGTTTTTGATTTCGAGCATTAATTCAAGTTGCTTTAATATGAAAATCAAAAGTAGTAACTATTTTACAAAAAAGCTACGTCATTTTGTCATATTCTTCTGAATTGGTACTTCTTTTGAGTATTAATTTTTTATCTGTTTAATTAAAAAAAATCAAAATATGACAACTGGAAAAATTAATGTATCGGTAGAGAATATCTTCCCTTTGATCAAGAAGTTTCTTTATAGCGACCACGAAATCTTTTTGCGTGAATTGGTTTCAAATGGAACTGATGCTACGCTAAAATTAAAGCATTTAACAAGTATTGGTGAAGCCAAAGTTGAATATGGTAACCCAATTATTGAAGTAAAAATTGACAAAGAAGGCAAAAAACTACACATTATCGACCAAGGTTTAGGAATGACGGCAGATGAAGTTGAAAAATATATCAACCAAGTTGCATTTTCTGGAGCCGAAGAGTTTCTTGAAAAATATAAAGATTCGGCCAAAGATTCTGGAATAATTGGACATTTTGGGTTAGGATTTTATTCGGCTTTTATGGTAGCTGAAAAAGTAGAAATTATCACTAAATCTTTCAAAGATGAACCAGCCGCACATTGGACCTGTGATGGTAGCCCAGAATTTACGTTGGAAGCCGCTGATAAAACAACCCGTGGCACGGAGATTATTCTTCACATTGCTGAAGATTCGTTAGAATTTTTGGAAGAGTATAAAATTCGTGAACTATTGAATAAGTATAATAAATTTATGCCTATTCCTATTCAATTTGGAACCAAAAAAGAGATGCTTCCAATTCCTGAAGATGCTCCCGAAGGAACGAAAGCGGAAGAAATTGAGATAGCAAATTTTATCAATAATCCAAATCCAGCTTGGACAAAACAGCCTGTTGATTTGACTGATGAGAATTATAAAGATTTTTATCACGAATTGTATCCGATGCAATTTGACGAGCCTTTGTTTCATATTCATTTGAACGTTGATTATCCTTTTAATCTTACTGGTATTTTGTATTTTCCAAAACTTGGTGCCGATATCCAAATGCAAAAAGACAAAATTCAATTGTATCAAAATCAAGTATATGTTACCGATAATGTGGAAGGAATTGTCCCTGAATTTTTAACGATGTTGAAAGGCGTTATTGATTCGCCGGATATTCCGTTGAACGTATCTCGATCTAGTTTGCAAGCTGATGCTGCCGTAAAGAAAATCTCAAATTATATTACACGAAAAGTTGCCGACAAACTAAAATCACTTTTCAATGAAAACCGTGAGGAGTTTGAAAAAAAATGGAATGATATTTAAATTGTTTTAGAATACGGAATGCTATCTGAGCCTAAATTCTATGAAAAAGCAAATGATTTTGTTCTATATCCAACAACGGAAGGTAATTATTTGACATTGGGAGAAATTAAAGAAAATTTAGCTCCAAATCAAACCGATAAAAACGGAAAATTAGTGGTTTTGTATGCCTCAAACAAAGACACACAACATAGTTATATAGATATTGCCAAAGAAAAAGGCTATAAAGTATTGCTTTTAGACAGTCCGATTGTATCTCATTTAATCCAAAAATTAGAATCAGATAATGAGAATTTAACTTTTGCAAGAGTTGATGCAGATCATATTGATAAATTAATTGAAAAAGACGAGCCGATACTTTCAAAACTATCTGATGAAGAAAAAGCGAACCTAAAAACGGTTTTAGAAGAAATTGTGCCAAAAGCCAATTATTCCGTACAATTGGAATCGATGGATAGTTCGGCAGCACCATTCATGATTACGCAACCTGAATTTATGAGACGAATGAAAGAAATGAGTCAGTCGGGAGGAAATGGAATGTTTGGTATGGGGAATTTTCCAGAAATGTATAATTTGGTTGTAAATTCTAATTCAGATTTGGCTTCGACAATATTGAATACTGATGACAAATCGGTTCAAGAAGCACTAGTAAAACAAGCATTAGACTTAGCAAAACTATCTCAAAACCTTTTGAAAGGAGAAGAATTGACCGCTTTTATTAAAAGAGGTTATGAAATGATTAAATAATTATTTTTTAAATTGAAATAAATCCTGCAAGTTTTATACTTGCAGGATTTATTGTTTTGAGCCGTGTTTAAAAAAGAATCCCGACATTTGCAATTAGAAAACAAAAAATTATGACAGTAAATATTGAAACCCCTGCCCTACTTTTTTCGGCAACTTCCCTAATTCTGTTGGCTTATACCAATCGTTTTTTGACAATAGCAACCATTGTTAGAAGTCTAAAGAAAAAATATGATGAAGCCGAGAGCAATAGTATTCTACTCGAAATTAAGAACTTGAATTTAAGGATTACCCTTATTCGCTATATGCAAATGTTCGGAGTTCTGAGTCTGTTTTTTTCTGTATTTGCAATGATGTTGCTGTTTTTTGAAATGCAACAATGGGGCGTATTATTATTTGCCTTTAGTTTACTATTATTATTAATTTCGCTAGCGGTTTCCTTCTGGGAAATCAGTATATCCGTAAATGCCCTAAGGTTGCACCTGAGTGATTTGGCAGAAAAGAAAAAATAAATGACAAAAAGTAATGTTTTAAAAGGAGTAATTTTAGTAGGAATTGGGGCTTCAAGTTATGGAATGCTTGCTACATTTGTGAAACTCGCCTATCAAGAAAATTTTACAACAGCCGAAGTGACAACCTCTCAATTTGTTTATGGAATTATAGGCATGTTATTGATTAATTTATTTCAAAAAATAAAAAATAAAAATATCGTTTCTGCTACCAAAAAAAATCGATTTCAATTGATGTTATCGGGAACTTCATTAGGATTAACAAGTGTTTTTTATTATTTGGCCGTAAAATATATACCCGTTTCTATTGCAATTATTTTGTTGATGCAAACCGTTTGGTTGGGTGTTTTGCTGGAGATGATTTTGGATAAAAAAATCCCTTCAAAACGCAAAATATTTTCCGTAGTTATTGTGCTTTTCGGAACAGTATTGGCTACAAATATTATCAAAAGCGAAATAAAACTCAATTGGATAGGTGTTTTTTGGGGACTTTTATCTGCAGTGTCTTTTACTACAACAATGTTTACAGCAAATAGGATTGCATTGGGAATTTCTTCGGCTCAACGAAGTTTATATATGTTGTTAGGAGGCGGAATAATTGTTTTCTTTTTTGCTCTTTTGACGCAAAATACTCCTTTTCAAATTGAAATTTTCTATAAATGGGGAATCGTTTTGGCCTTGTTTGGTACTATAATTCCTCCTATACTAATGAATGCAGGTTTTCCACACACAGGAATTGGACTTGGAAGCATCGTTTCTACATTAGAACTACCCGTTTCGGTACTTATGGCCTTCCTAATTTTACACGAAAGTGTTATTTTAATTCAATGGATTGGAATTGTTTTAATCATTTTTGCTATTGTATTAATGAATTGGAAAATTAATTCAAAACAATAAATAGGAAATTGCTATGGAGTCATTTTTTCCAAAAGAAATGATAACTTTAGATATGGAGGACGCTTCAATCCAGTATTATCCGAATTTTTTTGACCCAAAAGAAGCAGACAAAATATTTACTGATTTAATGAATTCTACCGCGTGGCAGCAGGATAATATTGTGGTATTTGGCAAAAAATATGCACAACCTCGATTGACCGCTTTGTATGGAAATGAAGGAAAGTCCTATACCTATTCTAATATAACGATGCACCCAAAAGTATGGAGCGCTATTTTGCTAGAAATTAAAAAAAAGATAGAGACAATAATTGACGCCAATTTTTCGACTGTTCTACTCAACTTGTATCGTGATGGCAATGATAGCAATGGCTGGCATGCAGATAACGAGAAAGAATTAGGCGAAAATCCAATAATAGCTTCTGTGAGTTTTGGTGCAGAACGATATTTTAATTTGAAACACAATACCATTAAAGATCAAAAACATAAACTAATTTTGGAGCATGGAAGTTTGTTGGTTATGCAAGGAACGACTCAAC
>CAIJXW010000013.1 GCA_903824755.1 uncultured Bacteroidota bacterium
CTGTCACAAAAGGAAGCACAGTAAAAGTAAAATTAGAAGCAATAAATAGATGCGGGCAAATTATGAATTTAAAATCGGTTGTTGGTTCGGAAGCAGCCATTTCAATTAACGAGGATTTGATAAATAACAAAGATTTTATTAAGAAAATTGACTATAAAATATTTGAAAATATTGATTTTACTTCTCCATATTGGCTAGAAGAAAAAGGAACAGAAGGAATGTATCGTGTTGATAGTCAGGAAAAAATAGGAATTTCAGATATTATCAGACAAACAAAAGTGACATTTAATATTGAAATTAATCAAGTCACAATTCCGTTTGATACTACTATAATTTATAAATATAACGACAGCGTCAAAGGAGAAGTCTATCAACCTTTTGATATTGTTCCTGATGTTTCGGTAGCTATTTTAGACAAAGTAACCCTATTTTCTCCAGGAAAAAAGAAAATGATTGGCGTTAAATTAAAAGCTGGAAAATCAAATATATCTGGACTTGTCACATTAGAATTACCTGAAGATTGGAAAATAAATCCTGCTAATTTTCAAGTAAACTTAACAAAAATTGGGGAAGAAAAGATTGAATATTTTGAAGTAACATCTCCAAGAAATGAAGCGGAAATAAATGCAAAATGTTCTGTATTAATTCAAGATAAAATATTTGATAAAGAGCAGATAATTACGAATTATGAGCATATTTCGAAGCAACAAATTTTAAAAACAGCAGAAGCCAAATTTATAAATTCAACAATCAAAAAAGGCAATCAAAAAATAGGATATATTATGGGTGCTGGTGATGATGTCCCAAAATGTTTAGAGCAAATGGGCTATGCTGTTTCGATAATCGAACCTAATAAAATTTCGAAAGAATTATTAGCTTCATTTGATGTTGTGATTACTGGAGTGAGAGCTTATAATACTGTGAAAGAACTCGCTCTTAAACAAGATTTATTATTTGATTTTGTTAAAGAAGGCAAAACTATGATTGTCCAATATAATACAACAGACGAATTAGTCACGAAAAATATTGCTCCATTTTCACTAAAAATTTCAAAAGATCGTGTCACAGAAGAAAATGCAGAAGTTCGATTTTTGTCACCAAATAATGCACTTTTAAATTATCCGAACAAAATTACATCTAAAGACTTTGAAAATTGGAAACAAGAACAAGGATTATATTATCCGAACGAATGGGACGCGGCATTTGATCCAATAATATCTTCAAATGATACGAATGAAAGTCCAAAAAACGGAGCTTTATTGGCAACTAAATTTGGAAAAGGAAATTATATTTATACAGGATTAAGTTTTTTTAGAGAACTTCCCGAGGGTGTTTTAGGAGCCTATCGATTAATGGCAAACTTAATTTCAATTCAATAAACCTAGAAATTATGAATACAGAAAAGAACAGAAGGTGGAAAAAAAATTATTCATGGCTTTTGATTGCCAATATTATTTTTATACTGACTTTTTATATCATAATGGAAATTTTCTCATAGACTATGCAACAAATTGATTGGATAATACTGGCGGTTACGTTACTTTTTATTGTGAGTTATGGTGTCTGGAAAACCCGCGAAAGTGCCAAAAACGTAGAAGATTATATTCTAGGAAACAACGAAACTCCTTGGTGGACCGTGGGCCTTTCTGTAATGGCGACTCAAGCAAGTGCCATCACATTTTTGTCAACTCCAGGACAAGCCTATCATGACGGAATGGGTTTCGTACAGTTCTATTTTGGTTTGCCAATTGCAATGGTGGTCATTTGTGTCACATTTATTCCAATCTATTATAGACTAAAAGTCTTTACAGCCTATGAATATTTGGAGCAAAGATTTGATTTAAAAACTCGATCTCTAGCCGCTATTTTATTCTTAGTGCAACGTGGATTAGGCACGGGATTGACCATTTATGCTCCTGCAATAATAGTATCGACATTGCTCGGTTGGAATTTGACGCAATTGAATATTATCATTGGAACATTAGTAATTATTTATACGTTTTCTGGAGGAACGAAAGCTGTAAATGTGACTCAAAAACATCAAATGTTTGTAATACTTTTTGGTATGTTGGTCACTTTTTTATTGATTTTACACATGCTTCCAAACGATATGACTTTTGGAAATGCACTTCATATTGCTGGTGCAAATGACAAAATGAAAATTGTAGATTTTTCTTTTGATCCAGAAACAAGATATACTTTTTGGAGTGGTATCACAGGTGGATTTTTTCTTGCTCTCTCCTACTTTGGAACAGATCAATCGCAAGTGGGACGCTATTTGTCAGGAAAATCTGTCAAAGAAAGTCAAATGGGACTAATCATGAATGGATTTCTAAAAGTTCCGATGCAGTTTTTTATTCTTTTAATTGGCGTGATGGTTTTTGTTTTTTTTCAATTTAATCCAGTCCCACTTAATTTTAATCCAAACAACAAAATCATTGTTGAAAAAAGTATCTATAAAGAGTCCTATCAACAACTTGAAAAGAAACTATTAGATTTATCGGAAGAAAAAAAAGAGTTTAACCTATTATATATTGATCACTTAAATCAAAATTATGATAATCCAATCTTAAGAAAAAAATTAATAGCGCTCTCCGAAAAAGAGAAAGATATGCGGGAACAGGCCAAAGAAATAATATCAAAATGTGATAAAAAAGCCGAAACAAACGATAAAGATTATGTCTTTATTCATTTTATCCTAAACTATTTACCCAAAGGCCTCATTGGATTATTGTTGGCCGTAATCCTATCGGCAGCAATGTCCTCAACCGCTTCAGGTCTAAATGCACTGGGTTCAACAACGGCAATAGATATTTATAAAAGGAATATTTCTAGCACAAAATCCGATAAACATTATGTCTATGCTACTAAGTTTTTCACTCTTTTTTGGGGAATTGTAGCCATTATGTTTGCTTGTATTGGTACACTTTTTGAGAATTTAATTCAATTAGTAAACATTGTTGGCTCTGTGTTTTATGGTACGGTTCTAGGTATATTTTTGGTCGGTTTTTATATCAAATATGTACATGCAAAAGCGATTTTTTGGGGAGCAATCGTATCACAACTAACCATTTTCTATATCTTCTATTTGGACGTTGTGAGTTTTTTATGGCTCAATTTTATTGGCGCATTATTAACTACTTCAATTTCTATTTTATTTCAGTTCTCGATATTCAGCAAACAAAAAGCAAACTAATTTAAAACCTCCTAAATAAAAAAACTCCTTTAGCAATTAAAGGAGTTTTTTTTGTAAAAAATGGAAGCTATTTTTTGCTCCATTCCAAAATACTGTCTTGATTCATTTTGATATAATCATTATTTTTTGCTTTTATTGACGCCTCTAAAGATAATTTTGCCGTTTCAACAGCTCCTTTTTTATCTCCTAATTTTGCTTGAATTAACGACTTCAAACGTAAATAATAAAATGGTTTATCAGCATTCAAATCTAAAGCTTTGTTAGCATAGGTAAGTGCTTTTGACATATCTCCATTTGATTGATAAAAGTACTGTGCAGAAGAAAAATAATCTCCAGCCGTTGGTCCTGCTAGAGCTTTTTCAATACTCGCTACTGCCATTTTTTGAGTCGGAACTTCAAATTTTATAGATGCTAATGTTTTCTCCCACATCAAATTTAGATAGGCAAAATTATTATCTAAATTGGCAATATCGATTGTAAATGTTTCTACATTTCTAGCAGTCATTTCAGGTTTTACGATAACTCGCAACGAAACATTTTCTTCACTAAAATTGTCTGGATTACCCCAATTATCAGTTTTAGAATAAAAAATTATTTCCCAAGTATCGATTTTCGGAACGGTAAATAATGCATATTTCCCTTTGTTTAATGTTTTTCCGTCAATAACAACATCTTCGCTAAAGGAAATGGTTGTATTTGCGTTTGCACCTGTTCGCCATAATCTTCCAAAAGGAACTAATTCGCCAAAAACTATTCGGCCTTTTGAACTAGGTCGTGCATATTCAACTTCTACTTCTGTTAGTCCAACCATTTGATTTAAAACAGATTTCGGACTCGATTGAGGTGTTTTAACTTGTGATATTCCACTAAAGGAAATCATAAAAGCGGTAATTACTACTACTATTTTTTTCATAATTATTTATTTTTTTTCAAATTTACAAATTCATAAACAAAATTATATCTTTTATTTATAAAATGTAAATAAAACTGTTTAACAATTTTA
>CAIJXW010000014.1 GCA_903824755.1 uncultured Bacteroidota bacterium
AAGCTCTCCTTTTTTAATAGAATTACTTTACAGTCATGAGTTTGTAAATTCATTTTTAATATTAAAATTTGCTCTGTTTTCGGTTATTATCAAAGCAATTATTTTGCCAATAGCCTACATAGTTTTGGCAAAGGGTAATAAAAAACAATACTTAAAACAGGAATTATTTAGTGATTTTATTAACGTTTCAATGACAATTGGGTTATATCATTTCTTTGGTTTAGAGGGAATTGGAGTTGCTTTTATCATAAATTATTTGGTTTATACACTCTATGTATATTGGGTGGTTCATAAGGAATATGATTTTTATTTTTTAAAATCTTGCCTACAATTAATAAAAAATAATCTATTTATTGGAGTGTTAGCCGTACTTTCGATTTTTATAACTAATCCGTACATTAAAAATTCAATTCTAATAGTATTGCTAATCATTTCTTTATTTTATTCTTATAAAGAATTAAACAAAAGAATCGATTTTGTCAATTATTTAAAAGCAAAATTTTATAAAAAATAAAGACAAAAACCAACGCTATTTTGTCCAAAAACTTACATACTTTTTAGCACTAATCCTATAATCATGCTCTTGTTCAATGAAGGCTCTCGCTCTTTTTCCAATTGCCATTATTTCACTAGGATTTTCTATCAAAAATGACAATTCTTTTACTAAATAATCTATATCTGGAAGTGCATTTATTGCCACTTTTTCTTTTAGATTATAATGAATTTCAAACTCTTTTTCTGCTCCAGTAAATACAACCTTTCCCTTAGCCATTGCTTCCAAAGCATTATATCCCTGATCATTAGCATAGACCTGATCCAGAACAATATGTGCTTTTTTATATAAATTAATATAGGTCTTATAGGGCAAACTTTTAGCAACGATCACTGCTACTTTATTTGGATATTTTTCTGCTATTATTTCTAATGTCTTCTCGAAGAAATCATTCCCTTTTTTATAGTAATTCTGACTATTTATGCCATGAAAAATAACAATTTTATCGGCTATTATTAGTTCTTCTTTTTCAAAATTATCTAGGTTTATTGGATTAGAAATTATTCCTAAATATTTCTGATGATTTTTTAATGGAATATGATAATCCAAATCGGTTGCAATCACGCCATTTATAGAGGCATATATATAATCGTGTAATTTTTCATATTCTTTTGTTCTAAATTTCAATACATTAGAAAAATCTTTATCTTGAATTTTGCCTTTTAAATAAGGTTGAATAATGGATTTGTTAGTGGGGTTTTCAAAATTATAGTTCACATACATATAGTCGTCACCGCAGGATAGTAAAAATACTTTTTTGTTGAATCTAAAAATAGTTTCAAGTATTTTTGTTTCATAAAAATAGTTGCAATAAAAACTGTTTTCATTGATTAATTGAACTACATCAAAATCTTTAAATTTATTTTTATTTTTAAGGAATTGTCTGTAAGTGAAGTAGGAAGAGATATCAAATCCAGTGCAATATAGCGTTAGGAGTTTTATTTTTTTTAGGAATCCAGTATCAAAATTTCTTTCAAATTTTAGGTCAACAGGATAATCTTTAAAGCCATCATTAAATCCATAAATTGCAACTTCATGGTTCAGTTTTTGAAGCCCTTCTTTCAAAGAATTATGCAATCTGCTATATTCACCTATCAATAATATCTTCATATAGTGTTATATTTGACAAATATATTTACTTTTTATCAAAATAATGGGCAATCACAAAAATAAAATAGCTATAATTTCTAACTCCTTAGGTTTAGGTGGGGCAGAAAAATTTGCTAGTTTATTGAGTCATATTTTGACAAATTCAGGCTATGAAATTCATAATATCATAATTGAAGATGTCATAAAATACCCTGTTTCAGGAAAATTAGTAAATCTTGGTGCCGAAAAAAATAAGGACATCAGTGTAGTTAGAAAATTTAAAAAAGGGTTGAAAATCAAGCAGTATATAAAAAATAATGCCATTTCAATTGTTATTGATAATCGTTCAAGACCATTATTGATTAGAGAAATTTTTGCAAAATATGTCTATAATTCTACTAAGATTATTTATGTAGTTCACTTGTCGAAACTCGAAATTTATCTATCGAAACCAATTTTTTTATCAAGAATGATTTATAAATCGGCCAGAAAAATTGTATGCGTTTCAAAATCAATTGAACAAGCAATAATATCAAATTATAAGTTAAAAAATACTACAACAATTTATAATCCTCAACCAATTGATTCAGATGAATCTATTGATTTTGTAGCACTTCCTGAAAAATTTTTCATTTATTTTGGGCGTCTAAGTGAACACCAAAAGAATTTAACATTGATGTTGGATTCTTTTGCTACTTCTAAAGTTTATGAACAAGGTTTCCATCTAATACTTATTGGTGCAGGTGAAAGTAAAACGCTTTTGGAAAGCAAAATTAAAGACTTGCATCTATCTAAATATGTAGCTATAAAACCATTTTCTGAAAATGTATTATCGTATGTGAAAAGAGCTAGAGCATCAGTATTATCAAGCAATTATGAAGGGTTTCCAATGTCTATCGTTGAGTCTTTATCTGTCGGTATTCCAGTTATTTCGGTAGATTGTCCGACAGGTCCAAAAGAAATAATAATCGATAAAAACAACGGATTATTGGTAGAAATGAATAATAACGAGGCACTTTCAAATGCATTTATTACCTTTGCATTTGATGATTTTATCTATCAACAGTGCAAATTAAATGCAAAAAAAAGCATCGAACATTTATCTGTTGAAAATATTTCAAAACAGTGGGAAAACGTATTAAATTCAATCTAAAATGAAAACTAGCATAAACGACATTAAACTAATTGAAATACCAAAAATTCATGATGTGCGTGGAAATTTGTCTGTGATTGAAAAAGAAACAATTCCATACGAAATCAAACGAGTCTATTATTTGTATGACGTTCCAAGTGATGCGCATCGTGGGGGTCACGCTCATATTCATCTGAAACAATTTTTGATTGCGTTGTCAGGTAGTTTTGATGTCGTTTTGAAAGATGGTGAAAACACAAAGAAAATCACTTTAAATAAACCAAATATTGGATTGTTAATCGAAAACGGAATTTGGCGTGAGCTAGAAAATTTTTCGTCGGGTTCTGTTTGTTTGGTTTTGGCTTCAGAGGTTTTTGATGAAGCTGATTATATAAGAGAATTTGCTGACTTTCAATTATTTAAAAACAGAATTTCCTAATCCAATTCCAGTAAAATAATTCTTAAAGCAAATTAATCTCTTTAAAACAAAACCAGGCATATACAATAAAATTTGTTTTTTGATGCCAATGTTTTCAAATTTAATAGCAGTTTTATATTTTCTAAAAGAAATATTATCGCCATTTACTTTACTTTTTATCGCCATCGAAAAGCGATTCAAATCCAAGAATTTATTTAGTAATTTATTTTCAATTTCTTGATTTTTATATTTAAAAAAAGTGCTCTCTTCCATAATATAATTATAATTTCTAGAGATACTTTCACTGTCATATACATAGCGTGCCAGAATTTTCCAAGAAAATAATATCGAATAATCTAACCCAATTCGTATCCACAAATCGGTGTCTTCCGAAATTTTAATAGTTGGATCAAAAACACCTGATTTTTCAAAAACACTTTTATGAAAAACAGCACACGAAGTCCAGATAACGGATTCTTTTAGGCTAGCACTGAAATAGTTAACGATTTCGAAATCGCCGGTTTTAGAAATTGAATATTTTGACGGAAAAACTTTATTTGAAGACTCGATTTCTGTTGCTGCAGAAAACACCATTTGTTCCGGAAATCGATAGATGTTTTCAAACATTTGCTCTAAAAATTCTGGATACCAATAGTCATCAGCATCTAAAAAAGTTATAAAGTTTGATTTTGCCAATTCAATTCCATAATTTCTAGCTGTCGAAACGCCACCATTATCTTTATAGTAATACCTAATTCTTGAATCGACAAATTGCTTTACTTTTTCGGCACTAGAATCTGTTGATCCATCATTTATTATAATTATTTCAAAATCAACAAATCTCTGATTGATAACACTTTTCAGAGTGTTTTCAATAAAGTTTTCTTTATTGTAGAGCGAAATAATTACAGAAAAAAAAGGCATTAGTTATAATTTTTTATTGTTTAGTAATTACAAAAATAGTTTCAAATTTATCTAAATCATTATTGTTATTTTCAGTAAAATTAGTTCTAATTTCAACTAAAAAACCACAACTTTCAATTCTATCTTTTAGACCTTCAATAGAATATATTCTCACATGATCTGCTTGCCCAAAATGCTCTAACCTGCCTTCGTCAGAAGTTATAGTATCATTTTCATAGGTTTCTCCATTTTTAAATGGCGTTTGTACCAAAGCTTTTGCACCAGGTTTTAAAACGCGAAATAACTCTTTTATTGCAAGAATATCATTTTCAATATGTTCCAGTATGTGATAGCAAATGATTAAATCAAATGTATTGTCTTCAATTTCTAATTTCGTAATGTCATATTGAAAATCGGCAATGAAATCTCCCGACAAATCGGTGCAGTAATAATTGATATTTTCAATTTTTTTCATGTTTCTATACAAACATCTTGAGGGAGAAAAGTCTAAAATGGTGCTATTTGGTTTCAAAAATTCTGTTTCTAAAATCGACCAAAGCCTTCGATTTCTCTTCAAACTTCCACAATTTGGGCAAAGTGTATCTGAATTTGATAACTTTATAAATGTAGATAATCTTTTATTGCAAACATTACATTGGTATTTTTTTCCTGTATATAAAATCGAAAAGCACCCTCTCAAAGCTACTTCATACTGGAAGAATAGTTTTTTTGGCATTAAAGATTTTAAGATGTTTTTGGCAGTTTTATACATAATTATTTTTCATCAATTGAACATAAATACCCCAAACGATAGAGATCG
>CAIJXW010000015.1 GCA_903824755.1 uncultured Bacteroidota bacterium
AAATATTTATTTAAATATTGTAATTCTTTCATTTTTGATATGATAATTGTATTTTTTGAATATAATAATTTGATATTTTGTTAAAAAATCATCGAAATTGTTGTGCAATAGTACCCTCGATTTGTTTACTTTTTTAATAATTTTTGGCAAAAAAATTACATTATATTCAAATAAGCATTAAATTCGCATTGTGTTTTTGACAATAACGCAAAAACATTAAATTAAATTATGATTACAGAAATAGTTTTAGCAAATGAACTTTATAAAATAGATCCTGTATTTGGTCAACAATCTTTTGATAATCACGAACAAATCGTTTTTTGTCACGACAAAGATACTGGATTAAAAGCAATTATTGGAATTCATAATACAATTTTAGGACCTGCTTTAGGAGGCACTAGAATGTGGAAATATGAAAATGAATGGGAAGCATTAAACGATGTTTTGAGGCTTTCTCGGGGCATGACTTTCAAAGCGGCCATCACAGGACTTAATCTTGGTGGAGGAAAAGCAGTGATTATTGGTGATTCAAAAGTGGATAAAACTCCCGAAATGATTGCTAAATTTGGCGAATATGTAAACTCCCTAAGCGGTAGATATATTACTGCCGAAGATGTAGGAACAACTACCGAGGATATGGATTTAATCCGAACAAAAACTTCTTTTGTAACTGGAATTTCAGAAAGCAAAGGAGGGTCTGGAAATCCTTCTCCCGTGACAGCATTTGGTGTTTATATGGGAATGAAAGCCGCCGCCAAATATCAATTTGGAACTGAAAAACTCGAAGGGAAATCAATTTTGGTTCAAGGAATTGGCCATGTAGGAGAAACTTTGGTTGATTATTTAGTTAAAGAAAACGCTAACGTTCAAATTATCGATATCAATCAAAATAGATTAGAAGAGATTAAATCTAAATATGGTGTTAAGATTTTTTCTGAAGGGGATATTTATTCAGCAAATGTTGATATTTATGCACCTTGTGCTTTAGGAGCCACCATAAATGATGAAACAATTTATAGAATTAATGCAAAAGTTATTGCTGGGGCTGCCAACAATCAATTAGCAAATGATGCCGTGCATGGACAAATCTTGAGACAACGAGGAATTGCTTATGCTCCCGATTTCTTGATAAATGCTGGCGGAATTATAAATGTATATGGTGAAATTTCGGGTTATGGAAAAGAGGAAGCTATGAAAAGAACAGAAAACATTTTCAATACAACCCTTGATATTTTTCATTTGGCCGACAAAGAAAACTGTACGACCCAACAAGCAGCAATGACAATTGCACAAAACAGAATAGATTCTGCAAAAAAAGAAAAAGAAACTAAGTAGTCATTTCATTATTATTTCTATTTTTGCAGCACAAAAGAATTTTCTCTTGTGCCAATAATTATAAAGTTCTTAGAAAGTGTTAAACAGAAGACATATCCGCGTTAAAGTAATGCAAACCATTTATGCAATGCATCAAAATGGTTCTGATAGTATTGAAAAAGAAGAGAAATTCTTACTTTATAGTATCGACAATATTATAGATTTATATCTAATAATGCTCTCGGCATTAATCGAAATCAAAAATAAAGAGTCTGAATTTATAGAGAAATCAAAATTAAAACATCTCGCTACTTCACAAGAACGAAATCCAAATACAAAATTCATTAATAACAGTTTTTTAGAATTGCTTTGCAATAATAATTCTATTGGTATTGCTCTTGTGGATAGAAAAATCAATAATTGGACTTTGAATGATGATTATGTTTTAATTTTATTAGAAGAAATTAAAAAAAGCGAATTGTATATTCAATATATGAGTTTGAAAAAAACATCATTTGATGAAGATCAAAAATTCATTATCAATTTGTTTGAAGAAATAATCGCTCCAAACGAAAAATTGTATGACTATCTCGAAGACAACAAACTGACGTGGGTAGATGACATTCCTGTTGTTAACACATATATAGTCAAACAGTTAAGGCAAATTAGCGCTAACAAGCCTGATGCGAATTTAATACCGAAATTATTTAAAGATACGGAAGACAAAGAATTTGCTATCAATTTATTTAGAAAAACAGTTTTGAACGAATCGGAACTTGCTAAAGAATTTATCGATAAAACACCAAATTGGGATACAGAGCGGATTGCCGAAATTGATACAATAGTCCTAAAAATGGCGATTTGTGAGTTTCTAAAATTCCCTTCAATTCCAGTAAAAGTAACAATTAACGAATATTTAGAGATTGCAAAAGAATATTCTACACCAAAAAGCAGTATTTTTATAAACGGAATTTTAGATAATCTAGTCAAAGAATTTCAAATAGATAATAAATTAAATAAAATAGGTAGAGGTTTAATGTAAAATCAAAACAAAATGAATAAAAAATTAATAACTATTTCGTTTTTTGCCCTAAT
>CAIJXW010000016.1 GCA_903824755.1 uncultured Bacteroidota bacterium
GAAAGTCAAGAAACGGCTTTAGATGCAATAATAAAAGAAGAATTAGGCATTGATAAAGAAGAACTTGGAGGCTCAGCGTGGGAAGCAGCAATTGCATCATTTATACTTTTTGCTATTGGAGCCATCATTCCGCTATATCCATTTATGATTTTGGACGGAAAAAATGCTATTTATTTAAGTTTAATTAGCAGCGTTATTGGGCTTTTTGGGATAGGTGCCGCAATAACATTGTTGACAGGAAAAAAAGTATTGTTTTCAGGCTTTCGTCAAGTAGCCTTCGGATTAGCAGCCGCAGCAATAACCTACGGAATAGGCTCTTTGATAGGGGTTTCGCTGGCAGGATAATAATTAAAAACAACTAAAATTAAATAAATTATGAATGAAGCTCATGTTCACTTGGCAGTAAACCACTTTCCAATTATTGGAACAATTTTCGGAATCGGAATTTTGATTGCAGGAATGGTTTACAAAAACAATTCAATAAAAAATACTGCATATTTTATGTTTACCATTGCAGCTATATTTGCTGCAATATCAATGAATACTGGCGAAGGTGCAGAAGAAATAGTAGAAAACATGCCTGATATAGGAAAACAAATAATCCATGAGCATGAAGAAATTGCCGAAAAATTTGCAATTCTTATGTATGCTTTAGGTTTCTTTAGTTTACTTTCTATGTTTTTGACATATAAAAAACACAAGTTTTCATCATTAGCTTCCTATGTTGCTTTAATCGTAGCAATCGTTTCAGGCGTTTTGGCAAAAGGAGTAGGGACTAGTGGCGGAGAAATTCGTCACACCGAAATTAGAGCAAATACGCCAGCAGTAAATAGTACTGAAAACAATCAACAAAATATCTTAATTGATAATAAAGAGGACGATAAAGACTAATTTTTTTTATTCAAATATTTGAAGTTGACTTTTGATTCTCTCTACAATCATAGCCATAATTCTTTTATTATAATGTGAACTGTTTTTAGAATATATTTCAAATTCTTTTGAAGTAAAAAGACCTATAACGATTCCTTTGAAAGTGTTTTTCAAATTCACGTCTTTTGTAATTGAATTTTCTACAAATGCCATTTTTTTATCAATTGAAAAAGTAGTGTATTTATTTTTACAAATAGAAATATATTCCTGAAAAACGGCAATTATAAGTTCGTTTTGAAATTTTAGAATAGGACGTAAAACGGTATTTTGAAAAAACTCTGGTTCACTAGTTTCAATATTGATAGTTCCCAACGAAGTCCCTCTTAGTTCCAAAATAGTTTGTGTCCTAGTTTGCATTATTCACTGAATTTAATTCAAAAATTTCTAAATCAAAATAAATTATTGAAGCAAAAATATGATCAAAAATATCAGCCATAATATATTCGTAATTTTCAAATCTCTTGTCTTTTGAAAAAGCATAAATTTCAAGTGGAATTCCAAATTCGGTTGGCTGTAATTGTCTGCACAATAATATCATATCCTTATTAATCCCCGGATAATCTTCAAGATATTTTGTAATATATTTTCTAAATAATCCAAAATTTGTCATGTTTTGGCCATTAATAGATAGGCTTTTATCAATATTAAATTGAACATTATGCTTTTCAATTTCTATTTGTTTGGTTTCAATATAGGCGGAAATAAGTTGAATTTTTTTTAGTTTTTGTAATTCGGAAGGGTTCAAAAAACGGATACTTTTTGCTTTTATTAATAGATGTCTTTTTAGTCTTCTTCCGTCAGAATCTAGCATTCCTCGCCAGTTTCTAAATGAATCTGAAATCAAACTATAGGTAGGGATAGTTGTTGTCGTGTTGTCAAAATTTCGGACTTTGACAGTGGCCAAATTAATTTCGATTACATCACCGTCTGCACCAAATTTATCAAAAGTAATCCAATCTCCAATTCGAACCATATCATTCAAAGAAACCTGAACGCTGGCAACAAATCCTAATATAGTGTCTCTAAAAACCAAAATAATAACAGCAGAAATGGCTCCTAAAATTGCCAAAAGGCTTTTTGTTTCTATATCAAAAACTTCTGAAACAATAATAATTATACCAAAAATCCAAAACACAATCATGATAATTTGAATATAACTATCTATGGGTTTGTCACTAAATTTTGGGTTTTGTTTCAAATGATCTCGAATTGCATTAAACACTGTTCTAATAATCCAAAGCACCCAAAGTACGATATAAACTTCGAGCATTTTGGCAAAAACAGCTTCCCAATAAACAAAATTGACCAATATAATCGGAACCGATTTATAAACAAATAAAAGCGGAATTAAATAGGCAATATATTTTGCTGTTTTATTGGTAACAAGAAGATCATCAAATTTCGTTTTGGTTCTCTTGGCAACAATAGCCATCAAAGTCACTAGCAACAATCGAAAACCTATATATATTAGATAGACCAATGAGCACAAAAGGAAAATGTTTATTAGCAAACTAAAATAGGTAGCAAAGGTGTCTTCAAATCCCGATTTTCTAAATAGCGGATAGCACCAACCGAATATGTTTTTTACTAAATTATGCATTTCTAAAATA
>CAIJXW010000017.1 GCA_903824755.1 uncultured Bacteroidota bacterium
ATATATTTGATAATTAATACATTTATTTTGAAAAAATTCAAATTAATACTTTTTTTTCTTTTTGTATGTTCATCACTTTATTCTCAGGATTTATTACCATTTGTTGAAAATTTCACTAAAACTGAATATAGTGGCGACAATCAAAATTGGAACTGTACCCAAGGAAATGATAATGCAATTTACTTTGCTAATAATCACTATTTTTTAAGATATAATGGGGTTAAATGGGAGAAATATACGCTTCCTTACAAAACAATTATTAGATCTGTTTTTTCTGATCAAGATAAAATTTATTGTGGTTCTTATAAAGAATTTGGCTTTTGGAAAAGAAAAAACGGGAAAATGAAATACTTTTCTTTATCAGAAAACAAACAATTATTTAACGGTAATTCTGATAATGAAGAAATCTGGAAAATTTTTAAGTTCAATGGAAAAATCTTTTTTCAATCATTTAATGAACTTTTTGTTTATTCAAATGGATTAATATCCAAAATTAAATTTCCATTTCAGATTTCCTATTGCTATATAGTTGACAATCAAATATATGTAGCTTCTGTTAGAAAAGGGGTTTATATTATGGAAGGCAAAAACTTCATTAAAGTCAAAAATTGGGAATCGATAGATAATAACATTATACATCACATAGATAAAAGAGGTTCAATTAGATATGTATTTACAAAAAATAATGGAATTTTTTTAGAGCAAAATAACATACTTAGTTCATGGTTAAACCCATTAAATGCAAATTTAAAAAACGAATCTATCCTTATTGCGAAATTTATTGATGACACGACTTTGGTTATAGGAACTGCCATTCAAGGGCTGTATATTGTAGATCTAAAAAAGGGTACTTTTAAAAACATTAATCGTCAAAATGCTATTAAAAATAATGCTATTTTATCGATAATGAGTGACAAAGAGAACGATCTTTGGCTAGGGCTTGATAACGGAATTGCGCATGTTGAAATCAATTCGGCCGTAAATGTTTTTTCTGATTATTCAGGAATTTTAGGGTCTGTATATTCTTTATATAATCAAAACAATTACTATTTATTAGCCTCAAATCATGGCCTTTTTCAATATAACAACAAACATTTATACTCAATCTCAAATACGCAAGGACAAGTTTGGGATATATTTAATTTGAATAATTCGTTTGTGATTGGTCATAACGATGGTACCTATATTCTAAATGGGGAAAATATAAAAAAAGCCAATAATGTTAGCGGAGGCTGGAAATTTTTGAAAAGTGATTTTGATAATGTTTATTTTCAATCAACCTATTCAGGGATTTTTTGCTATCAAGACGCTAATGATTTGTCTAAGTGGAAATTTTTAGAAAAACTCACAAAGCCCATTCGAAATATCGCTCAAAACAAACCTAACGAGCTTTGGGCCGCAGATAATTATAGAAGTTTATATAGAATCATCTATGATAATCAATTCAAAACGGTTTCTATTGATAATATATCTCAAGAAAACGGGATTAAAAATGATTATGCCGTCAAAATTTTTAAATATAAAAATGAAATACTTTTTCTAATTAATAAAAATTGGTACTCCTATAATTCTATTCTAGGAAAATTAGTAAAAGATCAATTATTTTCAAATGAATTTGGAAGAATTTCTGATATTATTCCCGTAGATGACAAAAATTTTATGGTCATTAATTCTGGATTGCTTTATTTGGTTACCCAAAAGAATAATAAATTTCATTGGGAATTAATACCTGAAAAATACTATGAAGGTAGAGTTATTTTTGAAAGTACGAAAGCTTTTAAAAATGGCAATTTCATTTTTTTAAATCTCGATGATGGTTTTATCTCCTATGAATTAAATAGAATTAAAAAGAAGGTGAGTGCCATTGAAGTGGAAGGTTATTATCAAGGAAATTTAATTTCAAAATCAGTTTCAATTCCATATAATCAGTCGGTTGAGATTAATTGTTTTTCAGAATTTTATGGTTTTAATCGGCCAGAATTATTTTATAAATTAAATAATTCTAAAGATTTTATCCGAATTAATAAAGGTAATATTATACTCAATAATTTGATGAGTGGAAAACAAGATTTAGAAATTTTTTCTTTCGATGGGAATTATTATTCAAAAATTGCAAGCTATGAGTTTCATGTGAAAAACCCATGGTATTTTTCATTCTTGATGATTTTGTTTTATATAATTTTAATTTCTGTTATTTTCTTTCTCTATTATCGTTGGAATAAAATCAGATATTTACAAAAATTGAAATTGAAAGAAGAGGAATTAAAACATCAAAAAGAAATACTAGAAATCGAATTAAAATCACAAAACGAACTAAATATTCAATCTTATCAAAAGCATATTCTCGAATTAGAAATAAAAACGAAATCTTCTGAAGTTGCTGTAAAGTCATTGTCAATTGCAAAACAAAGTGAAATGATGGAAAATATTCAAGCTATATTAGAATCTGATTTAGATTTGAATAAATTGAAAAGCGAAATTAGAAAAACAATTAAAATAAATGCCATTAACAAGCAGGAATGGAAAACATTTGAGACGAATTTAAATCAAATTCACAATGATTTTATCATTTCTCTTTCTAATAAATATCCGAATCTTACTTCAAAAGATATAAAATTGTGCGTCTTACTTAAGATGAATCTTTCCTCAAAAGAAATTGCACCAATGATGAATATTTCTTATCGGGGCGTAGAGCTTCAAAGATATCGACTGAGAAAAAAGTTAGGGATTTCCCAAGATGAGAGTTTATATAAGTTTATGATAA
>CAIJXW010000018.1 GCA_903824755.1 uncultured Bacteroidota bacterium
AGAAATAATAAATCAAATTGCGGTCAAAACGAAAATTAAAGACAAACTGCCAACCTTTTTTTCTACCCAAAAAATAATATATCCAAGTAAAATTTCTAGTGAACAAACTTCATCAGAAACCACGGCAAACTATAAATCAGAGTTGGTGTCAGGTAAAACTTTAATAGATTTATCTGGAGGTTTTGGAGTTGATGCTTTTTACTTTTCAAAGCGAGTAGATAAAATCATTCACTGTGAAATTGATGAAAAATTATCAAAAATAGTGAGGCATAATTTTAATGCTCTTGGAGTTTCAAATATTGAATGTTTGGTTGGCGACAGCTATGAAATTCTGAAAAACTTAAATCAAAAAGTGGACTGGATATATATTGACCCGTCCCGAAGAAATACATCAAAGGGAAAAGTATTTATGTTGAAAGATTGCTTGCCAAACGTACCTGAATTAATGAATTTTTATTTTGAATTTACAAATAATATATTGGTAAAAACAGCACCAATGTTAGACATATCAGCCGGATTATCTGAATTGAAAAATGTATCCAAAATTCATATTATAGCCGTTAATAATGAAGTAAAAGAATTGCTTTGGGAAATTTCTAAAGAAAAAAGCACTACAATTGTTATCAAAACGATTAATATTTCAAAAGAAAATCAATCGGTTTTTGAATTTGATATAAATAGAAACCTAGAAAAATCTGTATATTCTTTACCTCAAAAATACCTTTATGAACCAAATAGTGCGGTCATGAAATCTGGAGGATTCGAAGAAATCGGAATGCAATTTAATCTATTCAAACTGCACCTTCATTCACATCTTTATACTTCAAATGATTGTGTCGAATTTCCAGGTCGCATTTTTGAAATTCAAAATATTTTCAGTTATAACAAGACCAATATGAAACAGCATTTGGAAGGAATGAAAGCCAATGTTACAACTCGCAATTTTCCTGATAGCGTTGAAATTATTAGAAAAAAATGGAAAATTAACGATGGCGGAAATATGTATTGTTTTTTTACAACAAATTTGAATAATGATAAAATAGTTATAATTTGCACGAAAATATAGGGAAATGATAAAACAGTTTTTAAAATTACTACTCTTGCTGACAAGCCTGCATGTATTTTCACAAACGCCTTGTGATTATAGCACAAACGTTGTGGACAGTATCGGAAAATATAAATCTACAAAAGAATATATTGTTCATGAAAGAGTTTTTGGTGGCAATTCGAGTTACTTGTTTTTTTCGTTAGTTTCAACCGATGACACTCCCTCATTAAACATTCAATACATTCAAAAAAGTAAAGATTTTATAAAGGCAATTTGTTTTGATAAAACATCAAAATTGTTTATTCAATTAATCAATGGAAAAATTATCACACTTGTTCATCTAGATCAAGAAAACTGTGGTACTTCTGTGCGAGACGAAAAGGGGTTTAACAACAGAATTAGCTCGGGTGTCTTTTTGTTTACAAAAGGGAGCTTGGAAGATTTAAAAACTTCTACAATATCATTTATTAGGATAAAATCAATCACAGAAACTCAAGATTTCATATTCAAGAAGGAATTTGTTTCAGAAATGGACGGAAAAACATACAGACCAGAAAGTTATTTTCTTGATACACTTCACTGTATTTCAGATTAATTACAGTGCCATTTTTGGTTAGACGTTTTATCTTTTTTTGCATTCTTCAAATTATAATGCCACCATTCTGAATCAAAAGGGAGAAAATTATTCTTGAGCATTATTTTCTTCAAAAGTTTTCTGTTTTCGATAATTTCTTGTTTTAATCCCGAAAAACCATGTCCAGCTTCGATTCCGAAATGGTCAAATTTAGTTCCCATATCGACTTCGACTCCGTTTTTATCTACCAACGAGATATCTACTGCTCCACCCCTATTGTGAATAGAGCCTTTTTTTGGATCGGCTACATATTCTGGATTTGGAACAATTTTCCACATTTTTTTTTGAATATCTATCGGGCGATAGCAATCATATATTTTTATTTTATATCCTTTTTTGATAAAATATTTATTTGCCGAAATTAAAGCTTTTGCCGTTTTATATCTCAAAAAACACTCAGCGCAATCATATACTTTTTCTTTCAGGAAATTATCATTTGTGGCATATTTCATATCATAAACAAAATCTGTATTATACTCTTTTAGATTTACAAAAGTTGTATCGTCAGGTATAACTTTACTTTCGCGACTGCTATCAGTAATTGAGTTAGGATTAGAAACGACCGTTTTGTTTATTGAACAAGAGGCCAAAAACATAAATAATAATAAAACTAACTTGTTAATTTGCATTTTTTCTATTTAAATATAAATACAAATTAAAGAAAATATATTTGATATTTTGAGTTCATCTATACATTCAGAGCATAAAATAGTATTGTTAAGGTTGCTGATAAATAATATATCCGAATAATTATTTGGTGTTCAACCATAAATTTCTAAAGGCTCTATTTTTGTCATAAATAGAGGATTGCTTTTCAATATTGAAATAGCGATTTTCCCTAGGGTCATTTCCAACCGCTGCTAAATAGGCCCAATTTCCCCAGTTGCTACAAACATCATAATCGATAAGTTGTTGCTCAAAATAGGCGGCACCGTATCGCCAATCCAATTTTAGGTCATTACATAAATAACTAGCTACATTTTGACGGCCTCGATTGCTCATAAAACCTGTAAGTTTCAATTCGATCATATTTGCATCTACAAAATCGATTCCAGTTTTTCCCTCAATCCATTTTTCTAAATTAACGGTGTCATTTTCCTTTTTTTGAATTTGGTTCGTCTTGATTCCTGTTTGTTTAAATAATTTAGACTTGTGTTTTTTCATCATAAATCTAAAATAATCACGCCATAATAATTCAAATACCAACCAATAGGTAGATTCATTAGCCCCAAATTTTTGTTCATATTTCTTTAATTCTCGATAAATATATCTTGGCGAAATAGAACCTAAAGCCAACCAAGCCGAGAATTTTGAAGAATAATCAGCTCCAACCAAACCATTTCGCGTTTCTTTATAATTTGATATACATTTACTTTCAAAAAAATAATGATTTAAACGGGTAATAGCTTGCGTCTCGCCTCCCCTAAAAACAATTGCTGCGCGAGAATCAATTTGTTGAAATGACAAACCTAGTTGCTCCAAAGTTGGTAATTCTAAGGCATCAATTTTAGGAGAAATTATGTGATTTGGCCTTTCAAATGAAGGTCTTATAATGGCATCTTTCTCTGTTTTTTTTCTGAAACTTGTGAAAACATTAGGAATATCTTTAATAGAAAAAGGCAAATCTTCTGCATGATATAAAGTACTGGTGCTAAACGTTTGAAAATCACATTTTAATTTAAAAAGGGCCTCTTGTACTAAGGATTCTGTTTGACGCTCTTCATAGCAAACTTCGCGTTTTGCTACCACTTTGTTTGCTTTATATTGCGTTACGACTTTTGGAATTTCAACTTCTGGTTTGCCTTTCAAAATAACTAACCCCGATCCTAATTCCCTAAGATTTTTATCCAAATCAAGTAATGATTCCAATAGAAATTGTGTTCTAAAACTTCCTGTTTTTTGAAATCCAAAATCAGTTTTCATAAATTGAGAATCGTCAAAGCAATATACAGGAACAATAAAATCACTATTTGCAATTGCCTTAACTAGTGTTTCGTTATCGTGCAATCGTAAATCTGTTTTAAACCAAACCACAATAGTCCTCATAATTTATTTATGTTTTTTAAATAATAATTTGCTTGTTCTAACAAAGCTGTTTTGTCTTCAGATTTCATTTTTTTCCAAACATTATACATCATTCCAATTCGTGGATTCGAGGCGAGTTTGCTTTCGTTTCTATCAAAAAAATTCCAATATAAACTATTGAAAGGACATGCCTTATCCCCCGTTTTTATAGATTTTTTATAATAACAACTACCGCAATAGTGACTCATTTTATCAATATATGATGCCGAGCTAACATAAGGTTTTGTGCCCACTATTCCTCCATCTGCAAACTGACTCATGCCTCGAGTATTCGTAATTTCAACCCATTCGAAGGCATCAATATAAATTCCTAGATACCAAGCATCGACTTCATCAGGGTGAACTCCTGCTAATAGAGCAAAATTTCCTGTAAGCATAAGTCGCTGGATATGATGTGCATATCCATGTGATAAAGATTGATTTATGGCATCTTTCAAACAATTCATTTTTGTTTCACCTGTCCAAAACCAGGAAGGTATTTTTTCTTTATTATCGAAAAAATTTAAAGACGCAAAATTTGGCATTTTATTCCAATAAATACCTCTCATGTATTCTCTCCAGCCAATTATCTGGCGAACAAAACCTTCAATTTGATGGTATTCAATTTCATGAGATCGATTTTTCCATTCACTAATCACGCGATCAATAACTTCTTTTGGGGAAATCAATTTGATATTCATCGAAAACGAAATTCGAGAATGATATAAAGACCATTCGTTGGGCATCATAGCATCTTGATAACTACCAAATAAAGGTAAACATTCTATTGCAAAAAAATCTAATAAGGCCAGAGATTGTTCTCTATTAATTGGCCAAACAAAATTAGTAGCTTCTATAATTCCAATAGTTTTAATGTTTGTTTTTTTAATCTCTTTTAAAACATTTGAAACATCATTACTGAAAACAAATGGCGAAGTAGGTTTGTGATCTTTGGGTAATTTTTTTCGATTATCACTATCAAAATTCCATTTACCTTTCAGGGGCTGATCTCCTTCCATTAGCACATTATGTTTTTTTCGCATAGCACGATAAAAACTTTCCATCAAAAAGGTTTTTTTTCCATAAAAAAAATCACCTAATTCATTTCTAGATGTAAAAAAATGCTCCGAATCAACAACTTTAGAAGGGATTGTTAAAGTATTGCAAAGTTCTTTCAAATTAATATCAACCCGATATTCATCAGGATATTGATATTCAAAATAATCAAATTTGTATTTTGAAATCAGTTGCTTTATGTTTTCTTGAAAAGATTGAAGGTTGTTTTGGTCATTTAATTCGAGATAAATTAATTCGTGATTTTTAGATATTAAATGAGTAGCAAATTCACGCATAGCTGCAAAAATTCCGACTATTTTTTGAATATGATGTTGTGCATAATCAGTCTCTGTACGAATTTCCATCATAATGAAAGTCACCGAATTATCTACGGTTTCAAACCATGAATGACCACTATTTAGTTGATCTCCTAGAATTAATTTTAAAGTTTTTTTCATTTATTCATTCTGCATTGATCGCTACAATATTTTACTTCACTCCAAACTTTCTCCCATTTCTTTCTCCATGAAAAAGGCTTATTGCAAACTACACAAATTTTAGTTGGAAGATTTTGTTTTTTAACCCCTTTCATTTAATCATTTATTAGTTTTTTTCTTTTCCAAAAAATTGAAACATCAGAGCCCTTTGCTATAAAAACATTAGTTGGTTGCGTTTGACTCAGAATTGCAAATGATTTTCCATACATAGCCTCAAAATCGCAATTAATTTTATAATCAATCACGTTATGAATTTCCCAACTTGGGTGCTTCAACTGATATTGTTTCGTTGTGTGTTCATTAATTTTAGTATAACCATAATAGTGTTCATAAATAAATTGTTCAAAACTATTTTCTTTTATTTGTTCCAAATGAGAATCATAATCCACCGAAATACTATTCCATTTTTTCAAAAACCATTCAAATTTTATATGTTTTTGTTGGTTGTTAATAAAAACTTGATGCTTTGTTGGGACAACTGTATAATGCTCGTTATATAAATTATTGGCAATCCAAGCAACTATTTTGTAGGGTATCGTTTCGTTTATAAAAACAACACCTCGTTTAGTAAAATTGCCATCATTTCTTTTTACATAAAAACGCAAATTTATTTCTTCAAATGAGCCAAAAAAAGGAATTGGAATATTAAATAATTTTGTGTTTTTAAACATAAAACCTACTAAACTTACGTATGCTTTATCATTAAATAAATCTATCGAAACCCCTTTAGGCAAAAAAGGGAGAAGTAATTCGGGATCAATTTCATAATTTGCCATAATTATATTTTCCCATTTTGCTTTTAAAAACACCTTCATTTTTTATTAATTATTTGGTAGTAGGTTTCGAATAAATTTTAGTAAATAATAGAAAATATAATTATTGAAATAGGATTTTGTAATTAATTAAAAGAAATTTTATAGCATTTAAATATTTCTTCTATCAATCAATCAAAACCCATTTCTTATCACTATTCAATTGGAAAGTTCCAATATGCTCTTTGTTCCACTCTAAAGGAGAAATTAGTGACAAAAAATTGACACCATTATCACCAATATAAAGATGGTAAATTTCTCCAATAACTGGTTCAAAAGAAAAACTAGAATTATAAACCAAATCATTATATTCGAATTCTTTCATTAATTTTTCATACTGAAGTTTGAGTTCGAAAAATTTATTTTCAAATTGTTTATTTACTTCACTAATACCCCTGCTTTTCCAAGAAATTAAATTGTCAATTTTTATTACCGGTGCACCCACATTTGTTGGATATGGTAATAAACCTGAATTATAACCCTTTTCTTGGTCATAAACTACATTATCTGGTCTTTCTTTCATATTGATGAATTGGAAATGTTTTTCTAAACTGATTATTTTGTTTAACAAATGTACAAAAAAAGTAAACAATAGATAATTATTCAAAATTAATTAATTAAAGGGTATGAGAACGAATAAAAATATGAATTAAGTAAAGAGATATAGCATCAGACAAATTTATAGTTACGAAAACTAAATTTATCTTTCATTGACACATAGATTTTGTTTGTGTCAACTAGTGTGTCAAAAATCCTTTCAGATGCATTCCTATTGGCAATTGGTTAAATAGGTTAAAAACTAAAAAAAGCACACTATACTTGGTCTCACGACCTGTATGTGCACTTTTTGTTTTAGCTGATTTAAGCCAATCGTGAACGCAATTGACTTATTTTCAAATCAAATGTTAGAATTTCTAGCTGATTTTGTAGAAAATATGCCTTGACGAAAATCTTTATGCAACTTAGTATTTAGCTATTATTAGCAAAAAAAT
>CAIJXW010000019.1 GCA_903824755.1 uncultured Bacteroidota bacterium
GCAAAGAATAAAAATAAAAATCCCCTCTCGAAGCACTACTAATTTTGTAGTCAAGAAAAAATAAGGCACTTGAAATTAGTATTGGAATTATTTTATTAATCTTCACTAATTCGCAAAACTCATAAACCGCAATTGCTAAAAATATTCCAAAAAGGATAAAGAAACTTTTGAAATTGACATTGTTAGAAAACAGAATAGAAGTCAGTAGTATAACAACATATACGAGTCCCGATAATAATCTTATTAGAGTTTCACGCATTTTATAAATCCTCTAATAGCAATAAATATAGATTCTTAGCTGAACTTCCGTAGTGCAAAAAATCTTCTTCTTTTGCTTTTTCAAAGTATTTTATGGTAGTAATATTTGTAGGATAATCTTTCTCGTATTTCTTTTTTATCATTCGCAAACCGTCACTTTTGCTTTCTAATATCTGACTTGTTCTAGCGATAATAACTATATTTGCAGGTAATTCGTTAGGTTTGTTTTGCTTAATTTGATTTGATGAAAATAAAACCGAACCTTCTTCGGCAATCAAATTTTCGCAAGAAGCCAAAAGAAATTTGGGATTTGTCGGTTTGTCATATAGCAAATTATTTTCCTCTAACATGCTAAATAAACTAGGTTCAAAGCAAAGTGCTTCCGATTCAAACCAGTCATTTTCTTCTAAAATATTTTCAAATTGCTCCTTAATTTCATTCAAGTTTTCACAATACAAAAATTTACCTCCATTTTTTTTAAAATTAAAGGTGAATTTTTCATCTACAGGCAATGACAAATTAAAAGCCGAATCATTAAATTCGCTGTGGCTTTCTTCTTCTGAGGATTCATCTCCTGAACCAAAAAATTTTCTAAAAAGACTCATATTTATAGATTCAAAACCTTGTGTTGTTATTTGAAAACCTTCAAAGATAAAAAAATCTTAATTCAAAAAGACTTTTGAATTAAGATTTTATTAAAAAAAATGCAATTTAATTAAAATTTAAACAGAACTATCGTCTGCTAAATTTTTTTCAAAGTCTCTTTTCCCAAAAATAGCTTCTAAATCGTCCTTGAAAATAACCTCTTTTTCTATCAAAATTGCGGCCAGTTGATTTAGTTTATCTTTATTTTCTTCTAATATTTTTATAGCTCTTTGATACTGATTTTCAATTAGTAACGAAATCTCTTGATCGATTATCATCGCTGTATCTTCCGAATAAGGTTTCGAAAAACTATATTCATTTTGCCCTGATGAGTCATAATAGGTAATGTTGCCCAGTTTTTCGTTCAACCCATAGACAGTAACCATTGCTCGAGCTTGTTTTGTGACTTTCTCCAAATCACTCAACGCACCTGTCGATATTTCATTAAAGACTACTTTCTCTGCAGCTCTTCCGCCCATAGTTGCACACATTTCGTCTAGCATTTGATTGGGACGAACAATGAGTCGTTCTTCGGGCAAATACCATGCTGCTCCTAGACTTTGTCCTCTAGGAACAATCGTTACTTTTATTAATGGTGCGGCATGTTCTAGCATCCAGCTAACTGTTGCATGTCCAGCTTCATGAATTGCGATTGCCATTTTTTCGCTTGGCGTAACGATTTTGTTTTTCTTCTCTAAACCTCCAACAATTCGGTCAACAGCATCTAAAAAATCTTGCTTGTCAACAGCAGTTTTGTTGTGTCGTGCTGCAATCAAAGCTGCCTCATTGCATACATTTGCAATATCGGCTCCCGAAAACCCTGGAGTTTGTTTTGCCAGAAAATCGGTATCTAATCCTTCTACTTTTTTTAATGGTGCTAAATGGACTTCAAAAATCTCTTTTCGCTCCCGAACATCTGGTAAATCAACAAAAATTTGTCGGTCAAATCGTCCAGCTCTCATTAAAGCTTTGTCCAAAACATCGGCTCTGTTTGTTGCTGCCAATACAATTACGTTTGAATTTGTCCCAAAACCGTCCATTTCGGTAAGCAACTGATTTAATGTGTTTTCTCTTTCGTCATTTCCACCAGACATATTGCTTTTTCCTCTAGCTCTTCCCACGGCATCAATTTCATCAATAAAAATGATTGAAGGCGATTTTTCTTTTGCTTGTTTGAACAAATCTCTAACACGAGATGCACCAACGCCAACGAACATTTCTACAAAATCTGAACCCGATAACGAGAAGAATGGCACTTGTGCTTCTCCCGCTACGGCTTTCGCCAAAAGTGTTTTTCCAGTTCCAGGAGGACCTACTAATAATGCTCCTTTTGGAATTTTACCCCCTAGATTTGTATATTTCTCAGGGTTTTTCAAAAATTCTACTATTTCTTGAATTTCTTCTTTTGCCCCTTCTAATCCCGCAACATCTTTAAATGTTGTTTTTATGTCTGTTTTTTCGTCAAATAGTTTTGCTTTAGATTTACCGATATTAAATATCTGACCTCCTCCGCCACCTCCAGCTCCACCTGACATTCTTCGCATAATGAATATCCAAATCCCGATTATTAATACAAACGGAAGTATCATTTGCAAGAGTTCGCTCCAATTACTTTTTGGCTCAAATCGATAGTCTTTTAGCTTTCCTTCGATTACAGCTTTTTCAAGTTTGTTCTGGAAAATTTCATCATTTCCAATCTCAAATGAATAGTGTGGTCCTTTGTTTGGACGATTGAGCATATCATTAGCAACTGCTTTGTGTGCTTTATCTTTCAGAGCTTCTTTTGTTAAATAAACTTCAGCCTCTGTTTTATTATAAACAATTACTTTTTCAACTTGTCCTTTCTCCAAATAATTATTAAACGAAGAAGAAGATGTTTTTAATGGCTCTTCAAAACTAGAACCACCAGTCATATAACTAATAAAAATGAACAATAATATGGCCGCACCATATACTAGCCATGGACTTATTTTTATTTTATTTGGATTATTGTTAGTTGCCATATCTTTTTAATATTTATTTTCAATAGTTGTAATTTTTGCATCGCCCCAAAGGCTTTCGATATTATAGTACTCGCGAATTGGTTTTTGAAACACATGAACCACGATATTTACATAATCCATTAATACCCATTCTGCATTTTCGGCTCCTTCAACGTGCCAAGGCTTGTCTTTTATTTCTTTAGAAACAGTTTTTTGAATAGAATTAACTATTGCATTTACTTGTGTATTCGAATTTCCATTGCAAATAACAAAATAATCACACGCAGAATTATCAATTTCTCTCAAATCTAGAATATCAATATCATTTCCTTTTACTTCTTCAATCCCCTTAATAATGTTTGTTAAAAGAACATCATTACTATTATTTTTTTTAGCCATTTACTATTTTAATATTTTTAGCAAAGTTATCATTTTTTGTGTTTATTTTTGAACCTTAACTTAAGTTTAAATTGAAGTAATAAAAATTAACCTAATGAAATTAATCAAACTCGATGCCATAGATTCAACAAATGACTTTCTAAAGGATTTATCAAACCAACAAAATCTTGATAATTTCACGGTTGTATCTACGAAATCGCAAACTAACGGCAAAGGACAAATGGGGGCAAAGTGGGTTTCCGAACCCCATAAAAACCTCATTATGAGCTTAATGGTAATTGATTTTATTGATAGTGTTGATGACGTTTTTCAGCTAAATGTTTTGGCTGCCTTAAGTGTTTTTTCTACTTTAGAAATGTATAATTTACCAAATTTAAAAATAAAATGGCCGAACGACATTATGTCAGATTCTTATAAAATAGGTGGAATATTAATCGAAAATACTCTGAAATCAAATGGAAAAATTAATTCAATTATCGGAATTGGGCTTAATGTGAATCAAATCGATTTTGAAAACCTTCCAAAAGCCTCCTCAATGGCAAAAATTTCAGGAAATGAATTTGATATTGACCAACTTCTAATTGATATAGTGAATGCCATCAAAACTAATTTTTTTGATTTCAAAACAAATTATAATCACCACCATAAAAACTATGTTAGACAGCTATTCAAAATAGATATTCCGATGCCTTTTGCTAATAAACAAGGCGAAAAATTTATGGGAATTATAAAAAATGTGAACCAAAAAGGTTTTCTCGAAGTGTTGCTTGAAGATGATTCGATAAAATTATTTGATCTAAAAGAAATCCAAATGTTATACTAACTTATCAAGTTATAATTTGGACATATTTTCGACTAAAGTTTCAATAAATTTTGAAATAGGCCCTTTAATCATCATGGCCATCATTGCATTAAATTCTCCTTCAAAAATCAACTGAACATCGCATGAATTCTCAGAAACAGAATCAATTGTTGCCAAAAGAGTGAACGGAAGTTTGTCGCTGGCGGCCCCCAAAACAATTTTGCTAGAAGCCAATTTTTCTTTCATTACCAGTTTTATTTCAGGCATGCCTTTCAATCCAAAAACAAAAGCATTAGCATCTAAAACTTCAAATTTAGCAATACTGTCAGGCATTAATTTTTCAAAATTAGTAACCTCACAAAGTGCATTAAATACATATTCTGCCGATTGGTCTAGCCTAACTTTTGGACTTTCTAAATTCATTTTATTATATAATTTGGAGGAAAAAAAACAATATTTCCCTCAGTTAAATAGTGTATCTCAATTTCCCCAAGTCGATGGACTAATTCTCCATTCTCCAAGCGTAATTTCTTCTTCTTCGGTGATATATTTTTTGGCAACTGCTAGAGGCAATAAATTTTCATAATTGCTCAAAGTATATAAATCAACATTCGCTTTTTTGAAATTTTCGTCAGCAATATCAAATCCATAACTAAAAATTGCGGCCATACCTTTCACATTTGCACCTGCTTCCTTCAAGGCTTCAACAGCCATTAGGCTACTATTTCCAGTACTGATTAAATCTTCAACCACAATTACGTTTTGTCCTTTTTGCAAGAAACCCTCCACCTGATTGAGTCTGCCATGCTTTTTTGGCTCTGGTCGAACATATACAAATGGAAGCCCTAAACTCTCGGCAACCAATATCCCAATTCCAATTGCACCTGTAGCAACTCCTGCTATAACATCTGGTTTCCCAAATTGTTTTTCAATATTTTTTGAAAACTCATCTCGAATATAATTCCTAATAGCTGGAAATGAGAGAGTTATCCTGTTATCGCAATAAATAGGCGATTTCCATCCAGAAGCCCACGTAAAAGGATTTTTTGGATTCAATTTAATTGCATTTATTTGCAAAAGCAATTCGGCTGTTTTTTCAGCTGTGTCTTTATTAAAAATCATACTGCAAATGTATAAAGTTTTTGTGAACGATAGACCACTTTTTTTAACAAATGAAATCCTCAAAGAGACCGATTTTCAATTCTTCTTGTTGGATAGTGTTGATATAAAGCAAGTTATCATAAAAATGTTTCAAAATAAAATTCACAATGCCTATCTCTATCACCCTGACGAGAAAGAAATTATGAAAAAACTAAAGGCCAAAATCCCAGTAAATAAAGCGGGAGGCGGATTGGTTTATAACAAAAATCGTGACGTTTTATTCATTTTCAGAAACGGAAAATGGGATTTACCAAAGGGCGGAATCAAAAAAGAAGAACTAATTGAAGATTGTGCCATTCGCGAAGTTGAAGAAGAAACAGGCGTTTCAGGATTAATAATTGACAAAAAACTTCAAAAGACCTATCATATTTTCAAAAGAAACGGCAGCTATAAACTCAAAATCACACATTGGTTCGAAATGCACACCAATTTTGACGGCATTCCAATGGGTCAACTCGAGGAAGGAATCGAAAAAGTAGCGTGGCTAAATCCAGAGCAAATTCAAGAAGCCTTGAAAAACTCCTACGAAAACATCAAATTATTATTCCAAGAAATAAACTAACCAATCACTTTTTTTTCATTTGGGCATGACCCAGCTTCCACTAGCGTTCCAGCTTGGGTCGGGCTTTTCGCTACAAGTCCTCGCCAAGTTCCGCTTTCGCTCCACTTGCCTGTGGGCTTTTCGCTGCAATCCCTCATGCAAAATTCAAAATATATAAAGACTCTTTTCGGTTTTTGATAATTCAAAATTTATAATTTAAAATTCAAAATTGGGTTTACCTTTGCAAAATGAAAAATAAGCATCATTCCAACAATATACTTCTCAATTTAGGCATCGACAACCTAAACGAAATGCAAATTGCCGCACAAGAAACCATTCTAAGCGACACAAATATTCTATTGTTATCACCCACAGGCTCTGGAAAAACACTAGCTTTTCTATTGCCAATTTTCGAAATGTTGCAACCCGAATTTCTTTCGGTGCAATGTTTGATTTTAGTTCCATCACGAGAATTAGCACTACAAATTGAGCAAGTTTGGAAAAAAATGGGAACCGATTATAAAGTAAATGTCTGCTACGGAGGCCATTCTATCGAAACAGAAATTAAGAATCTTAGCAATCCACCCGCAGTTTTAATTGGAACTCCAGGACGAATTGCCGACCATATCGACAGAGGAACTTTCCGATTAGACAAAATCCAAACCTTAGTTCTAGATGAATTTGACAAATCCTTGCAACTGGGTTTTCACGAGCAAATGCCATTTATCATTGGGAAATTATCAAAACTAAACAAGCGCGTTTTAGTATCGGCAACTTCCGATATTGAAATTCCAAAATATACACGAGTTATCAATCCTACGATTTTGGATTATATTCCTGCCGAAGAAGAACGCACGAATCTGTCAATGAAATTAGTAGTTTCGAAAGAAAAAGACAAATTAGGAAGTCTGTTCAATCTAATTTGTTCTCTAAAATCGCAATCGGCCTTAATTTTTTGCAACCACCGAGACGCTGCCGAACGCATTAGTGATACCTTGAACGAAAAAGGAATTTATTCTACCTATTATCATGGCGGAATGGATCAGGACGAACGAGAACGAGCGTTAATTCAGTTCAGAAACGGAAGTGTGAGCTATTTAGTCACCACCGATTTGGCCGCTCGTGGATTAGATATTCCAGAAATGAAACACGTTATTCATTATCATTTGCCTTCCAAAGAAGACGAGTTTACGCACAGAAACGGACGAACCGCTAGAATGTTAGCTTCTGGAACGGCTTATATAATTGCTCACGAAAGCGAGAAAAAAATGGATTATATCGATTATGGAATGCAAGCGTTGAAAGTCGAAAACTCAAATTCATTGCCAAAACCACCCGAGTTCCAGACGATTTATATCAGCGGAGGCAAGAAAAATAAGTTGAATAAAATAGATATTGTCGGTTTCTTTTCTCAAAAAGGCAAACTCGAAAAAGGCGATTTGGGACTAATCGAAGTAAAAGATTTTATTTCATTTGCAGCTGTTAAATACAACAAAGTCAAAGACTTACTAAACAATATCCGAGAAGAAAAAATGAAAGGCAAGAAATTCAAAATCGAAGTTGCCCGAAAAGTGATAAAGAAAGTAGAGGAGTAGTTTTGTTCTAGTTGATTGACTTTACTTTATAAATTCAAAAAAAATTAATTTTTCAGTTTCTTGGTCAAGTCAAAGTTAAAATTTGCGTTTATAATTAGACCATTGTTGTTTTGAAAAACATTTTGGCCATTTATTTGTCTGCCAAATTGTAATGTTTGGTTTAAAAATCCACCTTCTATTCTGATATTTTTGTTGAAACGATAACCTAATAAAACACCAATTCTATTTTGGTCAAAAACATTTTGGCTTACATTTTCTCCAAAACCAATAAAAATTTCATCATAAACAGCAACATAAGGCGTGTTGTCTTTTATTTCAGTTCCTTTTAATGGAATTTGAAGCCGAATCATATATCTTATTCTGTTTAATAATGGAAATTCATCTTCGGCAGTTTCACTCGCAGAAGTGTATCTCCCAACAAATCTTTGCTCTAGCATAAATCGATGAGAAAAATCTATTATACCCTCTTTGTGAGATAGTTGCATCATTTCAAAAATTCTATGCTCCGTAAAATCTCTACCCAATCCATTAATTGGATAATCACCATAGGGATAAGTCTCAATCCATGCATATCCAACCCTAAACATAATTCTTTGATTCAAATTATAGTTGACGCCGACTCTCAACAGACTTTGTTGCCAATCGGTAATGAGATTGTCTCTACGCCATTGATATTCAGTATGAATACCTAATTTTTCGGATACTTTGAAAGTCCCAAATGCATTGATCCAACCTATAGAATTGTTTGTGTTTAAACGATTATTTTGCCCAAAAGTATTTTGAAAACTTGTGATTAAAATAAGAATTACAAAAATTGAAAATTTATTTTTAATTTCTTTTTCTACTCGAAACAGCAAAATCACTACCATTGCTATCATTAATCCTAATCCTAAAAACATTCCGAGTTTACCAACAGGAGTATAAAATAAGCCGATAATAGAACTTAAAGTTAAAATTGCTGCAAGTTTAATCATTTCTAAAGCAGAGTATTTTTGAGAAAAATCCCATCTTTCTTGATTTTTCATCGAACTACTTGTTCTATAACCATAAAGTGAGTTTATTTTTTTCGGAGGATGTTTCAACATTATAAATCCTGCGAGCATAAAAATCAATCCTGAGGTTGATGGAATTAAAAATAAAGGATTGTCAAATGGTAAATTCATTGTCATTTTTTGAGTTTAAATTTATTCGAGTTTGATTTAATCAACAAGTATGGTATACCAATAGCCATTGATGTCCAAAAAGCATAATCTTGAATATTCGGGCTTTCAGCCAAATTAGCAATGAAGTAGCCGACAATTATGATAAGAGCCATTCCGAACATTACATTTCGAAATACCGTTGCAATTCCTTCTATATCATACTTTTCCTTTTCTTCTCTCGGCATAGTGTTATACCCTGCAATCAGCCAATACATTTTTCCGTATTTTATTAAAATTCCGAGAATGATAAATATTATTGCTGACACTATCATATAATTCTATATCTATTCAATTTACGTTTTATTTATAATGCATCATAACGTTCCCAAGCTTTATGTCTGTTGCGAAATACGGAACTGATTATTTTCCACTAAGATAAAAATTCTTGCGAAAAGTGAACGTGAATTTAATAAAAAATTCGCAATCTTGCCAAACGGCTGTTATATGATGCCTTTTTTTCTTTTAGGTTGGTTTAGTTCTATTTCTTATTTTTTTAACAAATATGTTTTGAGATAAACTTAATTATGTTTTACTTTTGCAACGTGAAAAAATCACTATTCATATTAACGTTATTTATACTACTCAAACCATTTCTTCCAATTGTTGAGTATGTTGTTAATTATGAATATATTTCTAAAGTACTTTGTGTGAACAAAGAAACTCCAATTATGGGTTGTGACGGAAAATGTTACTTAATGAGCCAATTAGCAAAATCGGCTGAAGATGAAAAACCAATATCGGATAAAAAAGTTATTGTTAAAGATGTTGAAATATTATTTTTTCAAGTAATTAAACAAGTTGTGTTTCTAAAGACAATAATTACTCAAAAATCAATTTCGAATTTTAACTATTGTAATTTGTATGATTACTTAAATAGTTCCACTACATTTCATCCACCTACCATTATTTCTTAAAGTTATTTGCACAAAACTTGTGCTTTTTTCAGTTTCATTTTTTGGAACTGCTTGAACGTACGTTCAAAATTGTTTGAAGAATTTTTCTTTGAACTAAATTTTTATAAACTTTAAATAAATAATAAAATGAAATTTCAATTAAAAAATATAATTGCTGTAATGGCAATAACAATTGCTTTAACATCTTGTTCTAAAGATGATGATAATGCTGAAACAATTACAGGTCAGGGGACTTTAAAGCTAGAATTTGATAATACCTACGGAACTGCAAACCTCGCTATGGATACACCTTATTTAAATTCAAATGGCGAGACTGTAAGGGTTACAAAAGCAAAATATATTATAAGTAACATAGTTTTAACAAAAGAAGATGGTTCTACTTATACAGTTCCAAAAGCAGAAAGTTATTTTATAGTTGATGAATTAACTCCTGCATCCCTTTCAATTAATTTACCGAATATTCCTGCTGCTAATTATATAAAAGTACGATATGGTATTGGCGTTGACCAAGCACAATGGGAACTTGGAGCAACTGGTCAAGGAGATTTTTTAGCACAAGCACAAACTGCTGGAATGATGTGGTCTTGGACTGCTGGATATAAATTCATAAACTTTGAAGGCACATTTATAACTCCAACAGTTTCAACACCTGCAATTTTTAGAGTTCATACAGGAAAAACTGGTACAGATTACAATTACAAAGAAGTTACCCTAACTTTTCCAGATAAAGCATTAGTTAGAACTACAATTTCTCCCGCAGTTCATATTTTAACAGATTTGTCAAAACTTACAGACGGGACTAATAAAATTAACTTTTCTGAAGGAGCGTCAGTAATGGGTGGAGCTAAACTTGCTTTAATTACTGCAAACCTTGACAATGCTTTTGTTGTTGATCATGTTCACAACGATTAAATTGTAGTTTTACTTAATTTATACTCAGGAAACTGTACTTTGTGTTCAGTTTTCTGAGTTAATAAGTTATTATACTACAACATTTTTTTAACTTAATAATTTAAGAAATGAAAAATACGTTTCTTTTTGCTATGCTATCTTTGTTTTTTTTAAGTTGTTCAAATGACGAGGAAAATGAGTATGTTGATATACCTATAAATTACCAAAAACCCTCAAATTTTCCTGGTTTAGAATATAATTTACAAAATAATCCTATTACTGAAAAAGGATTTGAACTTGGTAAAAAAATATTTTATGATGGTCGATTATCGTCTGACGGAGTTATTTCTTGTGGGTTTTGTCATATTCAAGAAGACGCTTTTACACATCACGGACACACTTTTAGTCACGGAGTTGGTGACGGTATTGGTACAAGAAATACACCGCCAATTCAAAACATGGCTTATCAATCTGTTTTTATGTGGGATGGTGCAACAAGTCATTTAGATTTACTGCCAATTTTACCAATAACAAACGAAATTGAAATGAATGGTAATTTTTCTCAAATTGTTGCAATGATGAATAGTGATGAGGGATATAGAAAATTATTTAGTCTGGCTTTTCCGAACAAACCAATTAACTCTGAAAATATGCTTAAAGCATTAGGACAATTTATGGTTATGATGACATCTTCTAACTCACGTTTTGATAAATTTCGCAGAAATGAAATTGGAGGAACATTAACGCAAGAGGAACAAGATGGTTATGCAATATTTAATCAAAAATGTGCTTCGTGCCACGCCACCGATTTGTTTACAGACAATTCATTCAGAAACAATGGGCTTTCTATAAATCCTTCAATCAATGATGTTGGTCGTTTTCGTGTTACAGAACTTCCTCAAGATATGTACAAATTTAAAGTGCCGAGTTTACGCAACATAGAAAAAACAGCACCTTACATGCACGATGGTCGATTATACACACTAGAATCTGTATTAAATCATTATAGTTCGGGAGTTGTAAACTCAGCAACACTTGACCCAAGTTTGAATAACAATGGAACTTTAGGAATACCATTAACCAATTTAGAAAAAACAAAACTTATTGCTTTTCTAAAAACATTAACAGATAATCAATATCTAACCGATAAAAGATTTTCAGAATTTTAAGATCATATGAAAAAAATATTTTTTCTTTTTATAGTAACTTTTCAGTTAGCAAATGCAACTGAAAAAGATAGTTTATCAATGATTAATCCGTTTAAAAATCATTATGTTTTTCCTGAAAAAATAATGTGTGATGCTTGTGGTTGTTCTGCAAGTGGTGGAAGTATGGGTTTTGCATCGATGCTAAATTCTAATTTTGTTGGTATTAGATATTTTAACCAACATTATAAAAGTTCTGACGGATTGTATAGTAATTCGGCTTGGTATAATGAAAGTTTTAATACAGTTCAAGTTTGGGCTAGAATACCTGTTTATAAAAACTTTCAAATTTCGGCTTTAGTTCCGTATCATTTTCATAATAGAGAAACGGCAACAGGAAACCAAGATATTAAAGGTCTTGGAGATATTACAGTTTTAGGAATGTATCGTTTGTATCAAACGCATAAAGACAGTACTTTTTTAGTACATACTTTGCAAGTTGGAGGCGGAATAAAAGCACCAACAGGTAAGTTTGATCAAGCTAATGCTGGAAATGTAAACCCAAGTTTTCAAGTGGGTACTGGAAGTTGGGATTATTTATTGGCAACTGAATATATTATTAAAAGAAAGAAGTTTGGATTTAACACGATGCTTAATTATGTTTTCAAGACTGAAAATGAAAAGAAATATCGTTTTGGAAATCAGTTTAATTATTCGAGTACATTTTTTTATTTATATGAAAAAAATAAATTTTCTTTAGCACCACAACTTGGTTTTGCTGGTGAAGTTTACGGTAGTAATTACCAATATTCTGAAATTGTGAGAAAATCGTCTGGCGATATATTTTTCGGGAAACTTGGTGTTGAAGTTGGTAAAAATAAATTTTCAATGGGTGCAAATGTTATGCTACCAATAAATCAAAACTTGGCAAATAATCGAGTAGAAGCAAATTATCGATGGAGCGTAAATTTGAACTATAGTCTATAAAAAAATGAGGTGTAATTGCGAAGCAATTGCACCTCATTTACTTTTTTTTGTTTTTTTTATACGGTTTTTTCTACGTTCTGTGTAGCTCAAAGGTATCATATAACGTTTTGGCGCTTCACGCAGTTGCGAAATGCGGAACTTTATATTTTCTGTTAAAGATAAAAATTCTTGCGAAATGTAAAGTGAATTTACTACAAAATTCGCACCCGAGCGAAGCGAACAGACGAATTAATGGCTTGAAACGTGTGTCAGCCGATAGCTTTTAGCTCAAAGCTCCTCTAAATCTTCTTTACATATTGCGTAATGATCACAATGGTTTGTCCGTCAACTCTGCCTTCTATATATTCGGCATTTTCGTGGTCTAACCGAATGTTTCTAACCGATGTTCCTTGTTTTGCCACCATGCTCGATCCTTTTACTTTCAAATCTTTTATCAAAACTACCGAGTCGCCAGTTGCTAATATAACGCCATTTACATCGCGGTGAATTATCTTGTTTTCATCTTCTTCGCCTTCGCCAGTAGCTTGTGCCCATGCTAAAGTATCATCATCAAAATACATCATATCTAGCATTTCTTTTGGCCAACCCGCTGCACGCAAACGACTCAACATTCTCCATGCCACGACCTGAACGGCTGTGTTTTCGTTCCACATGCTGTCGTTCAAACATCGCCAGTGGTTTATGTCTTCATTTCCTGGGGTTTCTATTTGGTCGATACAGGTTTTGCATGCCAAAATATGTTCGTCCAAACCGCCTTTTTTAGTGGGTAAAACGGCAAATACTTTTAGGTTTTCTGTTGCGGCACATAATTCACATTTTGAGTCACTGCGTTTGTTTAATGCTCTTTCCATTATCTATTTCGTTGTTTATTGGTGCGAAAGTACATTTTAATAAAGGCTCCCACAAATTTTAACTTCTTTATAATTTATCCTTTCACACGAACAGCTTCGGGAACTAACATTTCATATTGCCCACCATTACGAATCACGTCTCGAACGATACTCGAACTGATATAGGAAGTGTTTGCGGCAGTCAACAAAAAAACGGTTTCAATTTTTGATAACCTTCTGTTTGTGTGAGCGATGGCTTTTTCAAATTCAAAATCGGCTGGATTTCGAAGGCCACGCAAAATGAAATTGGCGTTTAGTTTGTGGCACAAATCGATGGTCAATCCCTCATATGTAATTACGGAAACTTTTGGTTCGTTTTTGAAGGTTTCTTCGATAAATTGCTTTCTTTCGGACAAACTAAACATATATTTTTTTTCGGAATTTACTCCAATGGCAATCACAATTTCATCAAATAATGAAATGGCTCTTTTGATAATGTCTTCGTGACCTAATGTTAGTGGGTCAAACGAACCTGGGAATATTGCTTTTTTCATAAGTTTATTTTAAAGGTTCAAAGTTTTTAGATAGGTTCAGAGGTGCAAAGATTAGTTTGCACTTATAAATTATTTATAGCGCCAATTCTATTGCGTTGGTAAACAAATCTTCTAATGAAATTCCTGCTGCTTTAGCTTGTTGCGGAATCAAACTTTCGGTGGTTAGTCCAGGAATGGTGTTCATCTCGAGCATGTGTGGTTCGCCATCAACGATGATGAATTCGCTTCTCGAAAAGCCTTTCATTTTTAGAACTTCATAAGCTCGTTTTGCAATTTGGCTCACTTTTTCGGTCATTTCGTCCGAAATTCTGGCAGGGGTTATTTCTTGTGATTTCCCTAGATATTTTGCTTCATAGTCAAAAAAGTCATTTTCGGAAACTATTTCTGTGATCGGCAATACGGTTATTGTGCCTTTATAATTGATAACGCCTACCGAAACTTCTGTTCCATCTAGAAAACTTTCGATAATGATTTCGCTGTCTTCTTTGTAGGCAACTTCGATTGCGATTGGCAATTCGGCTTGGGTTTTTACTTTTGAAATTCCAAAACTTGAACCTGATTTGTTTGGTTTTACAAAACAAGGTAATCCTACTTTTTTTACTATTTCGGCGGTGTCAATATGGTCGCCTTTGTTGATATAATAGGAGGTTGCGGTTTTGATTCCGTAGGGTTTCAGTACGGAGAGCAAATCACGTTTATTGAAGGTTAGGGCGGCTTGATAGTAGTTGCAGGATGTTTGCGGAATTTGGAGCAATTCGAAATAGGCTTGCATTAGTCCGTCTTCTCCTGGCGTTCCGTGAATGGCGTTGAACACGCAGTCGAAGGTGATTTTTGTTCCGTTTATGGTGGTCGAAAAATCGTTTTTGTCGATTGGGTGTTCGAGGTCGTTTGCATCTACATAGACCCATTTTTCTTTAAATATATGAATTCGGTAGCCTATGAATTTTGTTTTGTCTAGAAATTGATAGACTACATTTCCGCTGACTAGCGATATTTTATACTCACTGGAGTAACCTCCCATGATGATTGCAATATTTTTCATTTTAGTATTCATTTTAATTTAATTATAAATGCCCTAGCCCAGATGGAAGGGAAAATCCCACGGTATTGTGAGGCACGAAACAATATCGTGGATTTGGAATGACAGCTGGAAATAGCTCCAAATAATAAATAACAAAATTATCATTTTTTTTCAAACGAATTACCTTTACTATTTTTATATCTTTGCCTAAATATTTTTGATATGAGTTTGAAGAATTATCTTAAAAGCCCAGTGTTTTTTGGTCAAGTTGTTGCCGCCCTTTCTATAATTGGTGTTTTGACCTATTTGTTTATGCATTGGCTAACGTTTACTACGGATCATGGAAACGAAATTTCGGTGCCAGATTTAAGTAAATTAACTGAGGAGCAAGTGGAGGAAAAACTTGATGACTTGAATTTGGACTATGTTCTTTTGGATAGTGTTGATTATAATGCGAGTTATCCCAAGCATACTGTTGTAGAGCAGGATCCGTTGGCTGGAGCCAAAGTAAAAAAGAATAGAAAAATATATATCAAAATTAATTCTTCGGGATTCACGGAGGTTAGAATGCCAAATTTGATTGAGAAAACATACCGTCAAGCCGTTCCTACGTTGAAAGCGTTAGGACTTGAGGAGGGCGAAATTACGTATAAACCGTATCTTGGAAAAGACATGGTTCTGGAAATGCACTGCAATGGAAAGAAGCTCAATCCTGGGGATAAAATCTTCAAGTCGTCCAAAATTGATCTGGTTCTGGGCGATGGGAAAGTAGGTTTTGATGAAACGCAATTAGATAGTCTAGCAACACCCGCCACAGATGAACAATAATCCAAATCCTGCTCTTGACGAATTAGAAGACGAGCTTTTTGAACATTATAGATTTGATGTTCCGAAGGGGCAGTTGTTGTTGAGAATTGATAAGTTTTTGATGAATTTGATTCCGAACGCTACTCGGAACAAAATTCAAAATGCGGCTTCTGCAGGTGATATTTATGTGAATGATCTTCCTGTAAAATCAAATTATAAAGTGAAACCTTTTGATGTGGTTCGAATCATGTTGTCGCATCCACCATTTGAAAACCGAGTTGACCCTGAGGATATTCCGTTGGATATTGTTTATGAAGACGATGCTTTGTTGCTCATTAACAAGCCTCCAGGGTTAGTAGTTCACCCGGGACATGGCAATTATACTGGCACATTGGTGAATGCTTTGGCATTTCATTTTGAGAATTTACCAAAAAACAGTAGTGATCGTCCTGGTTTAGTGCATCGAATTGATAAGGATACTTCGGGGCTTTTGGTAATTGCCAAAACCGAAGCTGCGATGACGCATCTTGCAAAACAATTTGAAAACAAAACTTCCGAAAGAGAATATATTGCGATGGTTTGGGGAACAGTAAAAGAGGATCAAGGCACGATTGAAGGCAATATTGCAAGGCATGTGAAAGACCGTATGCAAATGGCTGTTTTTGCGGATCCCGAAATAGGAAAACCTGCCGTAACTCACTATAAGGTTTTGGAACGTTTTGGATATGTAACGCTGGTTTCTTGTATTTTAGAAACAGGAAGAACACATCAAATTCGGGTGCATATGAAGCATCTAGGTCACCCACTTTTTAACGATGCTCGATATGGTGGTGATTTGATTTTGAAAGGGACTACTTTTACAAAATATAAACAATTTATAGATAATTGTTTCAAGATTTTGCCACGCCAAGCTCTTCATGCAAAAACCTTAGGATTTGTTCACCCTACTACTGGCGAAATGATGCGTTTTGATACAGAATTGCCTCAAGATATGCAGGATTGTATTGAAAAATGGCGTAATTATTCAAAGTCGCATGAGGTAGCGGAAGAGGAGGAGTGATGAGTTTATTATTTCTTTTAAAATGGTTATAAAAGATATTTTTATTAAAAAAGGGTTCATTGGTAGAACACTAAAATAAACGCACTCAAAATAGAATCATCGAATATAATCATCATATTCAATAAAAAACAACTCAAAAGCACTCATTTTTTCGTAGAAAAAATCAAAAATTGTATCCCAATGATTTCTGTTACTTACACTAATAGGTGTTTTTTCTACCCAAATTCGGCTAATAACCTTACCATTATCAAGCGTATAGTTTTTTTCAAAAACCAAGTCAGAAATAAATTCTTCCTCCAATATGTTTTTTAGGGCTTCTATTTTTTCAAAATATTCTAATCTTTTTTCTTCATTTCTATGTTCAATATCAATATGCACTTGTGCTTTTGTGTTTTCTACAAAAAATTTGAATGAAAAATCTTTAATCTTTGTGTCATATAACACCCATTTTCTAGGATATTTTTCTGCAAAACCAATCCAAAACTCTCTTTTTAAACGCTGATTCTCTTCTTTACTGTACATGTTTATTTTTAAATTGTTTGCCTAGAAATACTATTTGTTTGCAATTGATTAATATATAAAGTATATTTATATAGTCTTTAAACGAAAACCAAATCATTATGGATTTTCTTGAATTTATAAAACACGTACCAAAAATAGAAAAAGAAACGCTATTAGCAGCAGAAGCCCATAAAAAAATGGCACCTGTTGAACGTGTTTTGGCTTTTTCGGATGATCAGTTTAATGAAATTCCGCCAAGAAGAGCCGCCGTAATGATGCTTTTTTATCCAAAAAAGAAACAAACACATTTGGTTTTAATTCTCCGAAATTCATATTCGGGTGTTCACTCTTCGCAAATTGCATTTCCAGGAGGAAAAGTAGAAATAGACGATGAAAGTCTTGCCCATACAGCCCTTCGAGAAACCCATGAAGAAATTGGTATTCCGCCAAATCAAATAAATATTATCAAAGCATTTACCGAAATCTATATTCCACCAAGCAATTTTATGGTCGCTCCTTTTTTGGGAATTAGCCACAAGGAATTGTTATTTATTGAGCAAATTGAAGAAGTGGCAGGAATTATTGAATTGCCTTTGAAAGATCTTATGAGCGATAAAATTGTTGTAATCAAACGCATGAATACGTCATATGGCGATAATATCGAGGTTCCATCGTTCAAGATAGGGGAGCATTTTGTTTGGGGTGCCACCGCAATGATGTTAAGCGAATTGAAAGAAGTGCTCAAAAAAGTGCTTTAATTTATTTGTTTTTGTAAATTCGCCCAAACAATTTATTAAAGAACATGCTTTTTTTTATAAGAAATCCTTTTGGACATATCCTATTTATAAAAAAATGGTTGATACGAATTTTTGGTTCTATCACCCATAAACGTTATAGAGGTTTTAATGATTTGCAAATTGAAGGTTCCGAAATTATTAAGAATTTACCTGATACAAATGTTTTATTTATATCAAATCATCAAACTTATTTTGCCGATGTAGTAGCTATGTTTCATGTATTTAATGCTAGTTTGAGTGGGCGACAAGATTCTATAAAAAATATTGGTTATTTGTGGCAACCCAAGCTCAATATCTATTATGTTGCTGCCAAAGAAACAATGCAATCTGGAATTTTGCCAAGAATTTTGGCCTACGTAGGTGCTATAACCGTAGAACGAACTTGGCGATCAAAAGGAAAAGACGTAACCGAAAAACGTGACGTAAACCCCGATGATACCGAAAATATAAGAATAGCACTTCTAGATGGCTGGGTGATTACGTTTCCGCAAGGCACCACAAAATCATTTAAACCTGTTAGAAAAGGCACCGCACACATTATAAAACAGCATCGTCCAATTGTAGTTCCTATTGTGATAGATGGATTTCGTAGATCGTTTGATAAAAAAGGTTTGCGAATGAAAAAGAAAGGTATTTTGCAATCGTTTATCATAAAAGAACCGTTAGATATTGATTATGATAATGATACAATTGAGCAAATTGTAGAAAAAGTCGAATTTGCAATCGAACAACACCCTTCATTTTTAAAAGTAATTTCGGCAGAAGAACTTGAAGAACAAAACAAACTAAATGAACAGCGAAAGTGGGAATGCTAAAAATTATAATTTTTTGTCCCTATAAAAATTGACCATTAAATCTACAAATCGGCTATAGCTTTCAATCCCCTCTGATTGTTGGTTTATTTTCAAAAAACGATCATAAAACAGTCGGAATCCTTTGTCAATAAAAGTGTCATATTGATTCCAAAATTTCTCACTTTCATTATAATTTGCTATTATTCCTGGGTGGATAGTTTTTATTAATTGGTTCAAAATATTTTCGTCCCGAATTGACCAATAATGCAAACAATAACGAAGCGCAAAGCTATATCCCGAATATTTATAATAATTATTTTTGTTTTTTATAGACGCCAAAAAGCCAATAAAATTGGCTTCACTCTCCGAAGCATATCCAAGTTGATGGGCCATTTCGTGACAAGTTGTGGTGGGAAAATTATACATCGGAATCAAATAATTCACTTGAGCCTCATTTGTAAATGGATTCAAATAACCACCAAACCCCATATAGGATAGTGGCAAACTAACAATTGATTTTTTTAGGCTCGGGTTTTGATATTCAAAAAAAGGATAATCAATGGCAAGTGAGTGATATCCGTCCAAATTAGTTTTGAAAACTTCTTCTTTCGTATAAGGAAATATTACTTTTATAGTATCGTTTTTTGTGATTTGGAAATGAATAGCGTTAGTTTTTGTGATTAATCTCCGTGTGAAATTTAATAAATCAGCATCGGTATAAGCTCTAGAAATAGCCATTTTTTCAAATAACGGAATCCTGTAATAATTAATTCCCCAAAAAAAATGAAAACAGAAGTAGAATATTGAAAAAACACCTGTCATTTGAAGGAGATTGTTTTTCCATTCTAATTTCCACGTTCTTCTTTTGTTCCAAATCCATTTTATTAAAAAGAAAATTAATATCAAATAGCAAATGTCACCAACGGATATTGGTATTTTCCCAAAAAAGAATCGCATTATTGTTGCGATATATTGATATAATCCGTTGCTGTAAAATCGCTCAACAACTTCTGGAAAAAAGCAAAGCAGTTTGAGAGCTACTATTTGAATTATCAAAAAAAGAGGAAGTATATATTTGCGTTTCACAGTTTTATTTTAAAATGTAAATATAGTTACAAATCAATTTGCAAAGAAATTAAACTTTGTAACTTTGCACGATTGAAAATAACAAATCATAACAATATAATGAGTCAAGAAATTAGAAACCTAGAACCAAAAGCCCTTTGGAATAAATTTGCCGATTTGAATGCCGTTCCACGCCCTTCAAAAAAAGAAGATCGTGTCATTGCTTTTATGAAAGATTTTGGTAATAGCCTCGGATTAGAAACATTTGAAGATGAAATACGAAACGTAATTATTCGAAAACCAGCCACTTCTGGAATGGAAAATAGAAAAACTATTGTTTTGCAAGGACATTTGGATATGGTGCATCAAAAAAATGCAGATACGATTTTTGATTTTGACAATCAAGGAATTGACATGTATGTTGATGGCGATTGGGTGCGAGCAAAAGGGACAACACTTGGAGCAGATAACGGACTTGGAGTGGCTATGATTATGGCAATTTTGGAAAGTAAAGAAATGGCTCATCCTGCAATAGAAGCCCTTTTTACTATTGATGAAGAAACGGGAATGACGGGAGCTTTAAACTTGAAAGGAGGTATTTTGAAAGGTGAAATCCTTTTGAATATGGACACCGAAGAAGATGATGAAATTGATATTGGTTGTGCCGGCGGTATTGATGTTACGGCCACACGAACCTATCATGAAGAGGAAACACCTGAAGGTTCTGTAGGGTATATTATTTCTGTAAAAGGTTTAAATGGAGGTCATTCTGGAATGGATATTCATAAAGGGTTGGGCAATGCTAACAAAATCATGAACCGATTATTATTCGATGGTTTTGAAAATTTTGGACTTCAAATAGCAGAGATTAATGGTGGTAGTTTGAGAAATGCTATTCCGAGAGAAAGTGTTGCAAAGGTTATCGTTGCACAAATGTATGACGAGGCTTATGTTTTTGATATGCAAGAAATTATCAATGACATTAAAACCGAATTTAAAACAACCGAACCCAATTTGGCTATCGAAATAAAGAAATGTGACTTGCCTTCAAAAATAATGGATTTAGGTGTTCAAGAGGGAATTTTGAGAGCAATTTACACAGCCCATAATGGAGTTTATAGAATGTCGGCCGATATGGAAGACCTAGTAGAAACCTCAAATAATGTAGCCCGAGTAATTGTAAAAGATGGCGAAATTTCGATTCAAAATCTAACACGATCTTCGGTAGAGACATCAAAATTTGATCTGGCAAACGCACTTCGTTCGGCTTTTGAATTGTGTGGTTGCGAAGTAACTCTAGCAGGTTCCTATCCTGGCTGGACACCATATGTTAAATCCGAAATATTGGATATTTTGGTTTCTATTTATGAAAAACAAAATAACGAAAAACCAAAAGTCGTTGCTTGTCACGCTGGACTAGAATGTGGGATTTTAGGCACAAATTATCCAACTATGGATATGATTTCTTTTGGGCCAACGATTCATGGTGCTCATAGTCCTGACGAAAGAGCTTCAATCAAATCGGCACAAAAATTCTGGAATTTTGTGATAGAAATATTGAAAAATATACCAGTAAAGAGTTAATTATTTTTTAAAATATAAAAAAACTCGCCTAGAATTAGGCGAGTTTTTTATTTATTCAAATTCATAAATTCAATAATTTCACGATATCTTCTGCTCCAAGGTTTGATATACTGTGTCATCATCGGAACGTGTTTTTTGTTCAATATAATAGGTTCAACTTTAGGTTGAAATTCATGCAATTTTGAAACAAAAGCTGCATTTCCAACTTTGATACTTTCGTAAGTTTTTGATCCTAAATATACTAATATTGGAGGCGATTTTGCATCTATAAAATAAATTGGAGAAGCGTTTTTCCATTCTTCAGGATTTTTAGTCCACGTGATATCATAGTTATTCTCTGGGCTAGGAGGATATTTTTCTAAATAGGTTTTCATGTCTAATCCTGCAGCATCATTCAAAATAATTCCTTTAATTATTGGATTCCCATTCAAATACCTAGGATTTATTCCAACCAAAGCAGCTAAATGTCCTCCTGCTGAATGCCCCGTAATAAAAATTTCGTTAGGATTTCCTTTGTATTTTTCAATGTTCAATTTTGTCCACTGGACAGCTTGAGCAACTTCTTTGGCCATCACGTCATAATCATTTTTTGGACTCAAATTATATCCAACAATAACGGTTGTAATTCCTTTTCTCGCAAAATTCCGACCTAAAAACCAATACATTTTTTTGTCACCAGAATTCCAATTTCCACCATGAACAAATAGTAGCACTTTATTATTTGTTTTCTTGTGGTTTCTTGGTGTATAAATAGTTAGGGTAGGCTGGACAATATCAGGATTCGATTTTTTGAAATAGGAAACATTTTCAATTTTTTTCGTAGAACAACTCCCTAAAATCAATAGAGTGAAAGAGCTTAAAAACACTATTTTTTTCATTTTTTATCAATTATTAAACGACAAAATAGAAATTCTGTTCGTTTTTATTGGCTAAGATATTAAAACAAAATTTATTAAGGATATTTCGCCATTTTGATTTTGAATAGTATAAAAAAGAACTTACTACTTTTATTAAAATTGATAGTTTAAAGATGTCATAATTTGCCTTGGAGCAATTGGATTGAAGCTATAATTTTCATGAACAGTATAATTCAAAGTGTTCGTGAGGTTGGATAATTTAGTTAGAAAAGCCATTTTTTTCCATTTATAGCCAACCGAAATATCAAAAACCGTATATCCTTTTAAAGGGATTGTTCTATCTGGAATTGTTTGTCCGTTTGTGTTATTCCAACCTCCAATTCTGTTGCCAATATAATTTGAAATTAGGCCGAAAGAAACTCCTTTAAGCTTTCTGTATTGAGAAGTATAAAAAAGACTAAAATTTGCAGTATTTGCTGGTGTTCTAGTTAGTCTTTCTCCTTCAATGAAGCTTCCAATCGCACCAGAAGTTTTTGAAAATCGCATATCGTTAAAACTATATCCAGCCATAATTGTTAGTCCATCTATGGGTTTTGAATATAGATCAATTTCTAACCCTTTACTAATTGTTTCTCCGCTCAAAGTTTTAATATTTGGGTTTGTATTCAAGGTACCATCGGCCAAAAATTCTACTGGTTGTGCCAAATTACTATTACTAATTTGGTATAAAGTGATGTTTGAACTGAATCGACCATTCCAAAAATCTTTCTTGATTCCAATTTCATACTGATCAATAATCGAAGCTTTCAAAACTTCGTTGTTGATGGTAATTCCTGTGTTTGGAGAAAAGGAATTAGAGTAGCTCGAAAATAGAGAGATGTTCTTTGTGGGTTGAAAAACCAAGCCTAATTTTGGAGAAAATGCTGTGTTTTTACGATTTTGATCCGAAATATTTTCATTAGTTATTATTTTCAATGTTTCTAATTGTGCTTCTTGAAACGACCAACGCAAGCCTGCTAGAACTTTTACTTTTTCGGAAATCGTAATTAAATCTTGTGCAAAAACACCAAATCGATTTGTTATTGTTGTCGCAATTTGAGTATTTGTTGCATCTGGTTTTGGAGGTTCAATATTTGAATAATCAAAATCAAAAATATTTATTACGTCATATATTGTTGGATTAAATGTAAACGTATAGATTTTTGAAAATGTTTTATCGGCATCAATTCCAGAAAACACTTGATGCTTTATTTTTCCAGTTTGAAAATTTCCCTGTAAATTTATTTGTTCGCTAAATATTTGCTCAGTGATTTTATTTTTTCCAAGAGGTCGGCTCCAATCACCTTCAGAATTCGGCTGGATTCGTTCTGTTCCCTCCCAAATTCTATCAAAATTTTGAAAAGAAGAATTGAAATTTAATTTCCAATCGTTATTTATTTTATGTTTTACCATTGCCGAAGCAGTCGATTGAACCGTTTTTCCGTTAGACCATGAAGCTCCGAGATAAGTGCTTCGGTCAATGTTTGCGATCTGTTTTCCAATAGAACCCGTACCAAAATCAGGTGTCCAAAGATCATTTAAATAATCTCCTTGAATAGTAATTTCAGTTTTAGATTTTACTTTAAAAACCACAGAAGGATTGAGGTAAAGTCGTTCTCTATTTACTATTTTTCTAAAACTTTCTGCCTTTTCAAAGGAAGCGATAAAGCGATAAGCACTTTTTTTATTAATTGGCCCATAAATATCAAACGTAGGCTTATAGAATGCAAAACTTCCAACTTGAAGATTTAATTCTCCACCTTTTTTGAATGAAGGTAATTTGGTTACCATATTTAAAACACCACCAGGTGTAACCTCACCAAATAGTAGAGCCGAATTGCCTTTTAGTATTTCTACTTTTTCTAAAGACGCCACTTCTGGCATTGAGCCACTCGATAATCGAAATCCGTTTTTGAATATATTGGTGGCTGACATATCATAGCCTCTGGACCAAAAAGATTCTTGGGCTCCACCACGAGCTGAACCAACATATACTCCATTTACGTTTTTTATAACCTCACTCAATCTAAGTGATTGTTGTTGTTGAATAACCGTATTGCCTATGATTTGCAAGCTTTGTGGCAAGTCTATAGGTTTGATATCCAAGCCAGAAAATATAGATTCTCTCTTTTTGTTTGGACTTTGCTTTATTATAATTACAATTTCTTGTAAAATGTTTATAGTTTCTTCGAGTTTAAATTCTACCCTAGAAATTTCATTTTTATATACTTTTATTTCTTTGAATTGTTTTTTCAAACCAATTCCTTCAAGTGTAATATTATGAGTACCTATCGGAAAATTTTGAAATTCAAATTCTCCTAATTCATTTGTTTTATTTGTGATTTTTGACGAATCAAATTTGACATTGATGTTAGCAATTGGAAATCCATCGGAGGAAATTATTTTCCCCTTTATTGTTCCTGTTTCTTGAGCAAATCCTGAAATAATTGATGAAATAGTGACAAAGATAAAATAATAGGTTTTCATTAAAGTTTATTTAGAATAATTAAAAA
>CAIJXW010000020.1 GCA_903824755.1 uncultured Bacteroidota bacterium
CATTAATACTTGGTCTTTATTGTCACACCACCATTTATAAAATTCAACAGGTTTGTCCAAATAAAGAATACTTGCTTTTACTGGAAAGTCATAGCCTTTAAATTCGATTTTCATATTCAATCCAAGACTATTTTTAAAATATTCAAAATGGTATGCCTTTAATTTTGAAACTAAAATTTCAAAAATTTTGCTGTCTATTCTTAATTTAAATTCTTTTCTTACTTTATCTAAAGCTACAGGGTCGCTTGTCAGCCACTCAGAAATTTTCATTGTCTTTGGACCTTGTTCGTTTTCAATTGTCAATAAGTTTGAACCGTTGTAAAAGGATTCTGAATTTGGCAGAAAAATATGAATGTTATTTTTTTCGTCTAAATCTGCTGCCTCTGATTTAAGTGGTGTCGAATTATTTTTTAAAAAATCAACAATGTTCAAATTATTCGCCTCACCGCCCTTATGTTTGTCTAATAATACATCAACGTCTGAACCAAGGAAAAAGTCTTCTACAAAATCCCAACGTTCATCATTTGAAAAACTGCGTAAAAAGAAATGATCAAAAATCTGATTACTCAAATGGTGTCTCTCTAATGTTTTTGATAATAACGTGTTGTTATAATTGTTGTTATTGGAATCGCGTTCAATTCTTAATGGATCATTTATACGAATAAAAACCATTGGATTTTCCCCTCCTTTAATTTCAAAAGTGCCAAGTTCAAGCATTTCTAAAAAGTAACCAAGTCTTACATAATTAATTGAATTAGATTCTTTATTTGTTACATAACGATTTACAATAAACTCGTCTGTGTTGCCAAATAAATTGTTTAATCTGTTTGTTAGTGCATTAAAACTTGCTAAATATTGATTATTGAAAACTCTATATTTATCTTCATATTTATCCTTACCCATTTCTTTGCGTTGTTGCAAAAAAGCATTTGCTTCAATTACTCCTGGTTGGATTAATCTTCCTGAATAAGATGATAAAATAAACTTGCTTATTTTTTCTGATTTTATATCATCATTTAAAAAGTTATTCAATTCTGATTTTAATTGTTCTTGATTGAAAAAAGAACCTTCAAAATTTGCGAATACAGTTTGAATATTTGCAAATAGGGATTGTAAAATTTGATACAAATTAGTAAATGTATCTAATCTTTCAAATGATATTTTCAATTGCGGAATAACCTCAATTGAATCGTTTTTAAATAGATATCCTGTATAAAAGTCCCTTTTAATTATTGGAAAACTTTTGTCATTAAAATTTTGATACCATAACTTATCTAAATCAATTTCAATGATGTTGTTTCCGTTTTCCAAAGAACTAATGTGAGAAAATGTGTCCGAATATTTTGTTTTATATATAGATAAATGTTGGTCAGTAATTCTTGCAAAAACTCGAACGAATAGTTTCTTTGGTCTTGCGATAATTACATTGAATCGGTTTTTTGCCAAATAGTCTTTTTCGATCATCATTAACGCTGTTAAGACTTTTTGGTCAAGATCAATTGCGTTTTCAAATATGTGCCCAAAATCATCTACCGACAAAAGCAGGTTTCTGCTTTTGTTGTTTTTGATGTATGTTTTGTGTATTTTCTTGAGAACTTCTTTTATTTGGTATTGTCTTAAAGCAGACATTCCGTGAAGAGCCTTTGTAAATCTTTGATCTTGCGATGAATAGTTTAAAGCTGCAAAACCTTTAATTTCTGGTTTTCGTGCAACTCTTCCAATTTCTTGAACATAATCAGGTAATAATCCCGAAGGTGCGTGATGATAAACCAACTCGATGTCAGAAATATCTACACCCATACCGAATGCTTTCGTAGAAATCATTATTTTTTTCTGACCACTTTTGAATTGCCTAAATGAAAATTCCTTTTGTTCCGCAGGCATAGCTCCATAATAACCTGTAGCAATTTCAAGTTTGTCATTGTTTAGTTTATCAATTATTTGACGAATGTGTTTTGTGTAGGGCGTATAGACTAAAGTTTTTAAGCCAACATCATTTATTTTTTTAATAAAATCTACCGTTTGAGCAAGTTTGTTACTTTCATAATTTGCTGAAAAACGATCGTGATTATTTACAGCAAAAGTTATATCACTTCTTTTTACTTGTCCAATAAAAACGTGTGGATTGTGCATTACTAAACTATCAATACTATCAAATACCATATCGTTTGCACCTCCATAAATTGCAGTTGCAGTTACTGCAACCATTGGAAAACTTAAACTGTGAAATTTTCTTACTTTTCTTACGTGATTTCCTAAAAACCAATAATCAACACGAAAATCTCTTCCCCAAGTTGTAATTAAGTGAGCCTCGTCAATTACTAGTAAACCAAGTTTTCTCTCGCCAATAAAGTGCTTTATGTCGTATGACATAAAAAGTTCAGGCGACATATATAAAATATCTTTTTCTCCACTTTGACAACTTTCTATAACCCTTTCTCGATCGATTAAACTTAATTCACTATTCAAGTATGCAACTTTATCAAATTTACGATCTGTAATAATCGCATTTACTTGATCTTTCATTAAAGCAATTAGTGGCGAAATGACAATTGTAATGTCGCCACTTTGAGAAACGTAAAATGCCGGCAATTGAAAAAGAAGAGATTTTCCTGCACCGGTAGGTGCAGTTAAAAACAAATCTCTTGTTTTTTCATTTCTTTTTGAATTTTCGTATTCCTTAATTATAGTTTCAACAATTAAGCCTTGTGAAATTTCTGATACTTGATTTCCTATATCAGGATTGCGATACACTTTTAATCCTCGGAATTCTGCTTTTTCTCCCCAATATTTTAAAAGTAAATCATTTGTAG
>CAIJXW010000021.1 GCA_903824755.1 uncultured Bacteroidota bacterium
AGTAGACATAAAAAAATAATTCTAAAAATCATGTAATTCTAAATTTTATACAAAATAACGAAGAAAACATATAAAACCGTTCCTTGTTAATTAAATTTTAACTAGATAGGAAAACTTTCCAACGCGAATGCTTATTTTTACAGATTAAAAATTCATTATCAAAATTATGTCTGCACAAAAACGATTATTCTTGCTAGATGCTTATGCTTTAATATTTAGAGGCTATTATGCTTTTATAAAAAACCCTAGAATCAATTCAAAAGGAATGGATACTTCTGCTATTATGGGTTTTATGAATTCTTTAATGGACGTAATAAAGAGGGAAAAACCAGACCATTTGGCAGTTGCTTTTGATAAAGGAGGAAGTGATTTAAGAAATGAGATTTTCCCAGAATATAAAGCACATCGAGATGCAACCCCCGAAGCTATTAAAATTGCTGTTCCATATATTCAGGAGTTATTAAAGGCAATGCACATTCCGATTATTGAAGTAAATGGCTATGAAGCCGATGACCTAATTGGAACAATCGCAAAACAAGCCGAAAAACAAAACTATAAGGTTTTTATGGTTACCCCTGACAAGGATTTTGCCCAACTAGTTTCAGAAAATATCTTTATGTACAAACCTGCCCGAATGGGAAATGGTATTGAAATTTGGGGCGTTCCAGAAGTGTTAGAAAAATTTGAAATAGAGCGACCAGACCAAGTTATCGATTTTCTTGGTATGATGGGCGATGCTGCCGATAACATTCCTGGATTTCCTGGAGTAGGAGAAGTTACGGCAAAGAAACTTTTGAAAGAATTTGGCACTATCGAAAACCTTTTGGAAAACACAGATAAGCTCAAAGGAAAAATGAGGGAAAATATTGAGGCCAATAAAGAAAAAGGGCTTTTGTCAAAAACGCTAGCAACAATTTTGCTTGATTGTCCTGTTGTTTTCAATGAAACGGATTATGAATTATCGACTCCAGATGTTGACAAAACAGATGCCCTTTTTAACGAACTTGAATTTCGAAGAATGGCCGAACAATTTGACACCATTTTTCGTCCAGGCACAAAAGATATGCATCAAAATCCAACCATTGATGAATCCAAATTATATAAAAAACCTCAACCAAAAAACGAGGAGCAATTTGATCTTTTTGGAAGTACTATTACTGACGAGACTTCAGAAGAAACAAGACATCAATATTATAATTCATTAGAAAATACAACACATTTTTATCAAAGCATTCAAGGTGATTTGTCCGTCAAATTACTTTTGCAAAACTTAATGAATCAAACTTCGGTTTGTTTTGATACTGAAACTACAGGAATTGATGCTTTAAATGCAGAATTAGTAGGAATGTCTTTTTCTTATGAAAAAGGAAAGGCTTTTTACGTTCCGTTTCCAGAAAATCAAGGTGAGGCACAAGTTTTGGTGGACAAATTTAAACCATTTTTTGAAAGTGAAAGTATCGAAAAAATTGGTCAAAATATCAAATATGATTTGAAAATTCTGTCGCATTACGGAGTTGAAATAAAAGGAAAATTATTTGACACGATGATTGCCCATTATTTAATCAATCCAGATATGCGTCATAACATGGATATTTTGTCTGAGACCTATTTAAAATATTCGCCAAAATCAATAGAAGATTTGATTGGAAAAAAGGGCAAAAATCAAAAATCGATGCGAGATATTTCTTTGGAAGAAATCAAAGAATATGCCGCCGAAGATGCCGATGTTACTTTTCAATTAAAGCAAAATTTTAGTCCGATTTTAGATAAAGCCGAAACAAAAAAATTGTTTGATGAAATTGAAATTCCGTTAATTCCAGTTTTGGCAGCAATGGAATTAGAAGGAATTAATCTAGACGTTCCGTTTTTAAAATCGATGTCAGTTGAGATGGCAAAAGAGAGCGCAGCATTAGAACAAAAAATATACGAAACTGCTGGAGAGAAATTCAATTTAGCTTCACCAAAACAATTAGGTGATGTATTGTTCGATAAATTAAAAATTGGGGGGGCCAAACAAAAGAAGACAAAAACAGGACAATATGCCACTGGGGAAGAAATTTTAAGCTATTTGGCAAACGATAATCCTATCGTAAAAGATATTCTCGAATGGCGACAAATGGTAAAATTGCAAAGCACATACATCGATGCTCTACCCCACCAAGTTGATAAAAAAACGGGGCGTGTTCATACTGAATATATGCAAACTGTTGCCGCAACTGGGCGGTTGAGTTCTAACAATCCAAATTTGCAAAATATACCAATTCGCACAGAACGAGGGCGATTGATACGAAAAGCATTCATAGCTCGGGACGAGAATTACACACTAGTTTCTGCCGATTATTCGCAGATAGAATTGCGGATAATTGCGGCTTTATCGGGTGAAGAAAACATGATAGCCGCCTTTCAAAACAACGAAGATATTCATCGAAGTACGGCTGCAAAAGTTTTCAATATTCCGTTAGAACAAGTTACTAAAGAACAACGTAGCAATGCCAAAACCGTAAATTTCGGAATTATTTATGGCGTTTCTGCTTTTGGACTTTCCAATCAAACATCGCTTTCGCGAAAAGAAAGTGCCGAGTTGATTGATGCTTATTATGCAACTTACCCAAAATTAAAAAGCTACATGCAAGAACAAGTTGATTTTGCAAGAGAACACGGTTACGTTCAAACGGTTTTAGGAAGAAGGCGTTATTTAAAAGACATTAATTCTGCCAATATGATGGTAAAAAGTGGTGCCGAAAGAAATGCTGTAAATGCCCCCATTCAAGGAAGTGCTGCCGATATTATTAAAATTGCGATGATAAATATACACAAAAAACTATCGGACGGAAATTGGAAAAGTAAAATGCTTTTGCAAGTTCATGATGAGTTGGTTTTTGATGTTCATAATTCTGAATTAGAAAAAATCAAACCAATGATAAAGCATGAAATGGAAAATGCCTTTCAACTAGCTGTTCCTTTTGAGGTCGAAATCGGACAAGGAAAAGACTGGCTAGAAGCTCATTAGAATGCAGTAGTTTTTCTAGTAGATTCCCTTTCTCGTAATTCGGTTTTAATAATAGTAGTTTTATAAGGGTTTTCGTCTTCCTTACTTTCAAGTCTTTCGATAAGCAATTTTGCGGCTGCCTCCCCTATTTCGATTCCGTGTTGGCTAACAGTCGTTATGCTTGGTGTTAATCGTCTAGAAGCAAGAATTCCGTCTGCAAAACCAATTATTGAAAGTTGTTCTGGGATTTTAATCCCTGATTTTAGAGCCGTTTTCAAAGCCGCTACTGTATCGTTTTCTTCCAAAGCAAAAACACCGTCAATTTGATTGTCTTTGAAGGCAGAAATAATTTTTTCACTTAGATGAGATTGAGAGTCTAACCGAAGAATAATTTTTTCGTTAATAGGCATATTTTTATCTCGCAAAGCCTTCAAATACCCTTCGGCACGAAGTTTTCCAACGCTTAAATTATCGATAGAAGAAATAAGGGCAATATTTTTACAACCAGAACGAATCAAATGATTTGTTGCATTAAACCCTGAGTCAAAATCGTCAACAATAACTTTATCACAATTAATTCCTTCGGCAATTCTGTCAAACATAACAATAGGAGTACCTTCATTTATAATCTCAGAAAAGTGACTATAATTTTGAAGTTTTTGTGCTTCTTCAGAAACCGAAAGAATAAAGCCATCAATAGTTCCGTTGCTCAACATATCGAGCGTGTGGATTTCTTTTTTTAGGGACTCATTAGAAATACACATAATTACGTTATATCCTTTTTGGTCTGCAATTTTTTCTATGCCACTAAAAACTTTGGCAAAAAAAGAATTTAAAATATTTGGAATAATTACGCCAATAGTTTTAGTTTTCCTGTTTTTTAGGTTCAAACCAATAACATTAGGTTTATAATTTTTTAGTTTAGCATATTCCTGAATCTTAATTTTTGTTTGAGAACTAATTTCGGGGCTGTCGTTAAGCGCTTTAGACACTGTTGAAACAGAGACATGAAGTTCTTTTGCGATTTGTTTTAATGTAGCTTTAGGTTTCATAAAATTATTCTATTGAAATGTAAAAATAAGAAAATAAGTGAAGTTAATAAAGATATTGCAAAAAAGTAAATTGATTGTGGTCTAGAAATAACTATTTTTAAAGGTAAAAAGCCAAAAATTAGGGGAACAAAAAAGGGAATTAAAATAAACTTATATAGGTATTTGTATTTAAAATAAATAATTGTACTTTTGCAACCCCTTTTTATTGGGGATGGAATGTTTAATTAAAAATATATTATGGACGCATTAAGCTACAAGACACAATCAGCAAGCAAAGCCACCGTTACAAAGGAATGG
>CAIJXW010000022.1 GCA_903824755.1 uncultured Bacteroidota bacterium
ATGGAGACGACCGTGAGGGCGAGTGTGAACAGTGATTTCATAACGCTGAAGTTTGTCACCTTTTTTAATATCGCCATCTTCAGATAATAATTTTACCAATTCGAAGTTTTGCGAGCTTTGGGCATTATCAGTAATCGGTCGGCTTTTATTAATAAATGAATAAATATCAATTATTGGCTCAATTTCTATTTGGACTACGTTTTTTGGACTCGAAATACCTATTGATTTTAAAAAAACAGTGTCTCTTTCTTTAATTTTAGATTGAATTAAATCAATTTTTGTATACAAATAATCCGTGCTTTCAAAATTTGGAATAACAACCATTTCGTGGCTAAATTGCTTGGTTGCGGTGTCTAAATAAAGCCCTAATCCTGCTCCAACAAGGGTAAGTGTAAAAAATATTTTAGCATTTTTTTGGAAATATAAAATTGTATGATATATTTTAGATCGTATTCCATCAAAAAAATCATTAATTTTTTTAGATATCTGCGACAGGTCAATTTCTTGGTTGTCTAGATTGTTGGGTAGGTTTGTGCTCATTTTGTTATTATTTTATTTTAAAAATTTGTTCTAATATTTTAATAGTAATTAAATACGTTGGTTTTACGCCGGTCGTTCCTAGTCCGCCTGAAGCCAATGTGCTTCCGGTTTCCAGCGGATTATCCGACGCATAATAGGCATATCGAACTTTTACGTCTGGATTAATGCTTTTTCTAATTTTTGAGGCCGATTGAATAGCTTTTTGATAATAGGCGCCTTCCATTTCTAATCCAATTACACCCCAGGTTGATTCGTGAAAAAACTTCAATAAATCTTTATTTTGTAACGACGTGCCTAAAACCGTAACCATTGGCCCATCAAAAACCGCAATGTTATTTCCTTCTAGCATTTCGGGTTTTAATTCGTTTTCAAACGAATAATTGTCGGCCGTTCCTTCATTTATATGAGCCGAAGGAATCATAATGTCTCCTTTTTTTCCTTGAAGAATCCCTGCTTTTCCCATTATCGAAACCGATTCAACATTCAAAAATATGTCTTTTTTGTATGGTTTCAGCAATTCGTCAATGGTTTCGTAAGCCTGCTCGCCAAAAGCATAGTCCATAACGATAATAACAGGCATTTTATTATCTAGATTCGCATTTGGAAAAGCCGATTTGTTCCAATCTATTTTGGAAGTATCAAAAATTTGAACGTCAATATTGGTTCCTGATGCGTCTGGCAAGGAAATCATTCCGTGTTGTTTTGCAAATTCTTCTACTTTATTTCTAAGGTCATTGGCGCCCGACTTGCTTAATTCTTCAAAAATAAAGAAATCCGATTGGTCTTTATACTTGCTTTTTAAAACATGTGTGGCAAAAATTGAATTCATTACGCTGTGCATATTGGCGCTAATCACATGAATTGGTCGGTCAATCAAATTGTTGTCCTGAAGCACTTCTTTTATGTTTGTGGCCCATATTTCTCCATGAATATGATGTCCAAGTCGTTCTCTTAAAATAGGACTGAAAGTGATGGTTCGTTTGTTGTTTTGGGTTACTTCTTCAATGGCTAATTTTCCAAGCCAATAAATAACATGTAAAAATCGATCGGGTTTTTCGGTAGTTCCAAAGGCGTCATAAATTTCCAAAACCTCAGCGAAAGTTCTTCCTAAAATATTAGCCGTGTGTGAAATCGTTTTTTCTTTTTCGACCAATGATAATTTTTTAGACGACAAAACGGCTTGTTCCAATTTTTGCCAATCGCGCGTTACTTCAGGGCTTTCGTCCAATAAAACGCGGTCTTTTATTTTATGCGATTCAATAAAAATAAAGGTCAAATGCGTCAAAATATCATAAATATCAGATCGTCCACGGGTAATTTCAACGTTCATTTGCTCATCATCAATTCGGTAGCAATTGCGTCTTCTTTTCGGTGGAATTATAGCTTTAAAATGTGATTTAGAATAACCTTCATCTGAAGTTAAATTAATAAATCGACATTCTTCAATCCCAATTGGAAGTCTTTCAATTACGTATAAAAGTCCGTTTAATTCCACTTTTTCTTCGGCAATAGAACCATATATTTCAGGTCTTAAGGACAATAATGCTTCTCGCAAAGTATCTCCAGAAACTCCCATTGGTTTATAAAATCCTCTATTAAACAAGTGGCGCATGGTGATGTATAATTTTTCTAC
>CAIJXW010000023.1 GCA_903824755.1 uncultured Bacteroidota bacterium
ATCTGAAGAAGATAAATTATCAGTTTCAAGAGCTAGACGTGTACAACGTTTCTTATCTCAACCATTCCACGTAGCCGAACAATTTACAGGTCTAAAAGGAGTTTTAGTTGACATCAAAGATACCATCAAAGGATTCAATATGATTATTGATGGCGAATTAGATCACCTGCCAGAAGCCGCTTTCAACCTAAAAGGAACCATCGAAGACGCTATCGAAGCAGGAGAAAAAATGTTGGCCGAAGCATAAAAATATAATTCATACCCAAAAATATGATTTTAGAAATAGTATCACCAGAAGCAAAATTATTTTCAGGAGAAGTGTCTTCAGTATATTTGCCAGGAATTAGCGGGAGCTTTCAAGTTTTGAATAATCACGCCCCAATTGTATCAACATTAGGAGCAGGATTAGTGAAAATTACAGCCTCAGCCTTCCATTTTGGCAAAGAAGTAGCCGATAAATTCTCAAAAATAAACGATCAAAACTATACCATAACAATCAATTCTGGAACCATCGAAATGAAAGACAACAAAGTCATCGTTTTGGTAGATTAAAAAATCACAAGCAAATAAATAATAAAACCAAGCAGTAATGTTTGGTTTTTTTTTGGAGCTATTTCCCGCTATACATTACAATCTGTTGTTTTTTTAAAGAAAAAAACAACAGGATTTCCATTTCTATCGGGGCTAAATACAAAAACCAAGAAACTTAATTTTTAAATCTATAACTTTGTATCCATGAAGTTTCCAAAAAATCTAAGCAACAAACTCGATACCCGTTCGCAAAACAATTCCTTGCGAAAATTATCATTACCCAAAAACCAAATCGATTTTGCATCAAATGATTATATTGGATTTTCAAAATCTGAAACCATTTTTAAAAACACACATTCCTATTTAATCACAAATAATAGCATTCAAAACGGAGCAACTGGCTCTAGACTGTTATCAGGAAATCACACCATATATCAAGAAGCAGAAAAATATATAGCAAAATTTCATCAAGCAGAAAGTGCATTAATTTTCAATTCTGGATATGACGCCAATGTTGGTTTTTTTAGTTCCGTCCCCCAAAAAGGAGATTTAATCTTGTTTGACGAGCTATCCCACGCTTCAATTCGTGACGGAATCCAACTTTCAAACGCCAAGTCCTATAAATTCAAACACAATGATTTTGAAGATTTAGAACAGTTAGTGCAACGTTTCAAATCCGAATCAAACGAAATATATATCGTTACAGAAAGCGTTTTCTCTATGGACGGCGATTGTCCTGACCTAGCAGAATTAGCAATATTGTCCGAAAAACACAATTGCCATTTAGTAGTCGATGAAGCTCATGCACTAGGAGTTTTTGGAAATAACGGACATGGACTAGTGCAAACGTTACATTTGCAAGAAATTGTCTTTGCCCGAATTATGACCTTCGGAAAAGGACTCGGTTGCCACGGTGCCGCCATCATTGGCAGCCAAAAGCTATCCGACTATTTGGTCAATTTTGCTCGGAGTTTCATCTATACAACGGGGCTTTCTCCCCACTCGGTGGCCACAATTTTAGTAGCTTACCAGCATTTGGAAACCGAAAAAAATACCATAGATATTCTTCGCGAAAACATTATTCATTTCAATCAAGAAAAACAACTCTTGGGATTAAAGCCATTATTTGTTAGAAGTAAATCGGCAATTCAATCGGCAATTATTCCTGGAAATAAAAACGTAAAGTTAATAGCCAACCAATTTCAAGAAAAAGGATTTGACGTAAAAGCAATCCTCTCTCCAACAGTTCCAGAAGGACAAGAACGACTTCGGTTTTGTTTGCACAGTTATAATTCGAAGACAGAAATCTCTGAAGTGTTGAAAAGGCTTGCTAGTTTTGTTTTCTAACCAATATTTAATTCAAATACCTTGCAAGATTTGCGATTTCTTTGCGAACTTTGCGTTTTAATACTAAATATGAAATTATTTATAACAGGAATATCCACTGATGTAGGCAAAACCATTGCCTCCGCTATCCTTGTTGAAGCACTTCATGCCGATTACTGGAAGCCCATTCAGGCAGGTGATTTAGAAAATTCAGATAGCCATTTTGTTCAGTCGAAAATCAAAAATCAAAAATCAAAAATTTTTCCGAATGCCTATCAATTTAAAACACCCGCAAGTCCCCATTTTGCTGCCGAATTGGACGGAATAACCATTGATTTAAAAAATATAACGGAACCAAAAACCAGCAATCATCTCATTATTGAAGGAGCAGGCGGAATATTTGTACCTCTAAACGATACGGATTTTGTTATGGATTTAATTCAGCCCGATTATAAAGTGATTGTTGTTTCTCGCCATTATTTGGGGAGCATCAACCACACATTATTGACAATAGATGCCCTAAAAAAGCGAGGCATAAATGTAGCAGGAATCATTTTTAATGGAAATGAAAACCGTGCCACCGAATCGATAATTTTAACCAAAACAAAACTAAAATGTATTGGTAGAATTGAGGAAGAACCTTATTTTGATCAAAACGTAATTTCCGAATATGCTAATTTGTTTCGCGATAATCTATTAGCACTTCAGTAGCAATGGAAAAAATCAATTTCAATAAAATGAATTTAACCGATAGAGACAGCCGGAATATTTGGCACCCATATACCCAACATAAAACTTCAAAACCGCCAATTGCAATTGTGAAAGGCGAGGGAGCTTTGCTTTGGGACGATTCCGATAAGGAATATATTGACGCCATTGCCTCTTGGTGGGTTAATCCATTTGGGCATTCAAATCGGTTTATCGCCGATGCAATTTATAAACAATTAACCACACTAGAGCATGTGCTTTTTGGCGGTTTCACTCACGAACCAGCAGTTTTATTGTCAGAAAAACTTTTAGCTATTTTACCAAATAATCAAAAAAAACTATTCTTTTCAGACAATGGTTCTACCGCCGTTGAAGTGGCAATAAAAGTTGCTTTGCAGTATTTCTTTAATAAAGAAGAAAAGAAAACCACTATAATTGCTTTCGAAAATGCCTTTCATGGAGATACATTTGCCGCTATGGCAGCCAGTGGAATTTCGTTCTATACTCAGGCGTTTCAAGGAATGTTTATTGATATTGTTCGGATTCCAGTTCCAATAATTGGGGAGGAAGAAGCGAGTTTTAAAGCTTTGGCGGAAGCCATAAAAAACAATAATTGTGCTGCATTTATTTTTGAACCTTTAGTTCAAGGAGCAGCGGGAATGGTAATGTTTTCCCCCGAAGCATTGGATAAATTACTTAAAATTTGTCAAGAAAACAGCGTTCTAACCATTGCCGATGAAGTGATGACAGGTTTTGGAAAAACAGGAAAAACATTTGCTTGCGACTATTTGCAAACCCAACCCGACATGATGTGCTTGTCAAAAGCCTTGACAGGGGGAACGATTCCGATGGCAATTACCTCATTTACACAAGAATTATTTGACGCTTTTTATAGTGACGATATTAATAAAGCACTTTTTCACGGACATACATTTACGGCAAATCCCACGGGTTGTGCTGCTGCATTGGCCAGTTTAGAACTGTTGCAAACTGACGAAATGCAAAACCAAATTTCTAGGGTGAATACACAACATTTGGACTTTCAAAAACGAATAGAAAAACATCCAAAAGTTTCTACAACTAGGGTTTTGGGAGTTATTTTTGCATTAGAAATAAAAACAGAATCGCAGGCGAGTTATTATGGCGCTTTGAGGAATAAATTATATGATTTTTTTATCGAAAACGGAATAATATTACGCCCTGTTGGAAATATTGTCTATATTTTACCGCCGTATATTATCACAAATAGTCAGTTGCAAAAAATCTATGATGTGGTTGAAAGTGCTTTAGAAATAGTCTAACTTTTCAATACAAAAGTCAAAATTTTAATGGGGCTAATAGTTAACAATTCCTTATTTAATATTCCTAATTGATTAAAAACTTTACGACCTTTGTGATTCGATTTTTTTAATCCATAATTAAATAAACCTTGTCAAAAACAATTTCTATTACCGCCATCGCATCACTTTCTGCATTAGGGAATAATCAAAATGCGATTTGGGACAACTATAAATCTGGCAAACATTGTTTTGATACCATTTCTATTGGCAATCAAAACGCACTTGTCGCACCATTGGACACGCCTTCAAAAAAGGAAATTGAGGCACTTAGAAATTCTGACACAAAATATAAAGCATTAGATAATTCGGTTTTATTTGCAATTGCAGCATCTCGAAAAGCGATAAATATTGCAGGTTGGAGCCATGACGATACGTTTGGGATAAATATTGGGTCGTCTCGCGGGGCAACCGAATTATTTGAAAAACACTATTTGGATTTTATAAAATCTGGAAAAGCAGAAACATTAACATCTCCCACCACAACACTTGGAAATATTTCATCTTGGGTTTCTCATGATTTGCAAAGCCAGGGGCCTGAAATTTCACATTCTATCACATGTTCAACGGCATTACATGCTTTATTGAATGGGGTTGCATGGCTAAAAGCGGGAATGTCCGATAAGTTTTTGGTTGGAGGAAGCGAAGCCCCTTTGACCGATTTTACTATCGCTCAAATGCGAGCCTTAAAAATATATTCTACTACTACTGATGCGTTTCCTTGTCGTGCTTTCGACCTTAATAAAAAGCAAAACACATTGCTGCTTGGCGAAGGGGCTGCGGTTTGTTGTTTGGAAATTGGGACCAAAAAAAAGGCATTAGCCCTAATTGAAGGAATAGGGTATGCCACCGAAATTTTGGCACATAATGTTTCTGTTTCTGCCGAGGCAACTTGTTTTCAAAAATCGATGAAAATGGCATTACAAAACACGAAACTATCTGATGTTGACGCTATTGTGATGCACGCACCAGGAACAATAAAAGGAGATTTGACCGAATATAAAGCGATACAAAAAATATTTGGAGCTGACCTTCCATTACTCACTACTAATAAATGGAAAATCGGCCACACTTTTGGAGCATCAGGAATGTTGAGTGTCGAAATGGCAATATTGATGTTGCAACACAATCATTTCATCGGAGTCCCATTTGCGGAAGCTCAAATACAAAAGAAACCATTAAGAAAAATAATGATAAACGCGGTAGGTTTTGGGGGTAATGCGGTGAGTATTCTTTTGAGTTTGTAAAGAAATTAATGAAAATTTTGACTTAAAAATTTAGTTATTTCCTTCTAAATCTTTTACCTTTTCATAAATTAAATTGCTTTCAAATCCTTTTCTGAGAAGAAAATCACAGAATTTTTTTCGCTTTTTTTGAATATTTTTTTCCCTACTATTTATCCATTGCCTTTCGGCCAAAGTATGAAAAGTGACATTATATTCTTCGGGAGTGATTTCTTTTAGAGCAATATTGATGTTATATTGAGAGATTTTTCTGTATTTCAATTCGTTCACAATTCTAATTTTGCCCCACTGCTTGATGCGATGTTTTCCGCGGGCAAAACTACAGGCAAAACGTTCTTCGTTTAGAAAATTATGTTCAATCAAATGCCCTATTATTTGTTCAATTGCTTCGGGAATCATATTTAAGGAACGCAATTTTTCTTCAACTTCTTTATGACAGCGATCTTGATAACTGCAGTAGTATTCCAGCTTTTGATTGGCTTCCTCCAAAGAACAATAAGTATTTTTCTTTTTATCCATCTGAGAAATTTAAAATTTATAACAGTCTAAAGATAAAAAAATCCCGATACTTTCGGGATTTAATTTATAAGAAATCGATTTATTTTTTCTTTCCAGAGGCTTCCAAATTCTTCTCGATTTTGTGACCTGGTCTTGACCATTTTGGCTTTTCTCCTAGAGCTTGAAATTTTGAATTTGCGGCTTCAATAGTTTCGGGTTGAGCGATTTTCGTAAAAGGTTTTTGAGGATTTAATCCTAACATTTCAAACATTTTCATGTCTTCGTTTACATCTGGATTTGGAGTTGTAAGCAATTTATCTCCAGCAAAAATTGAATTAGCACCAGCAAAAAAGCACATAGCTTGTCCTTCTCGACTCATATTCATTCGCCCTGCCGAAAGTCTAACTTGCGTTTCGGGCATAATAATTCTTGTGGTTGCCACCATGCGAATCATTTCCCAAATTTCAACTGGTTTTTCTTCTTCCATAGGGGTTCCGTCCACTGCAACTAGTGCATTTATTGGCACAGATTCTGGCTGTGGATTCAATGTTGAAAGTGCTACTAGCATTCCAGCTCGGTCTTCAATTGATTCTCCCATTCCGATAATTCCACCACTACAAACGGTAACATTTGTTTTGCGAACATTCTCTATTGTTTGCAAACGGTCTTCAAAACCACGAGTTGAAATTACTTCTTTATAATATTCTTCGGAGGTATCTAGGTTATGATTATAGGCATATAGTCCCGCTTCTGCCAGTCTATGTGCTTGATTTTCAGTAATCATTCCTAAAGTACAACACACTTCCATATCTAGCTTATTGATGGTGCGAACCATTTCTAGCACTTGGTCAAATTCTGGACCATCTTTTACATTTCTCCATGCAGCTCCCATACAAACGCGCGATGAACCTCCAGATTTTGCTCGTAAAGCTTGTGCTTTTACTTGGCTAACCGACATTAAATCATTGCCTTCAATCTCTGTATGGTATCGTGCTGCTTGCGGACAATAGCCGCAATCTTCTGGACAACCTCCTGTTTTTATGGATAACAAAGTAGATACTTGCACCACGTTTGGATCGTGATGTTCTCTATGAATTGAGGCTGCTTCAAATAGCAAATCCATCAACGGCTTGTTATATATTGCAATAATTTCGTCTTTTGTCCAATTGTGTTTGAGAGTACTCATAAATGTTTTATTAAAATTCAAAATTAGCAAATATCTATTAGAATCGCTTTGTTTTTAGATATGAAATTGAAAATTCTTTGTCTTTTTCGATTTGACTTTTTAGTGCTTCAATAGAGTTAAATTTTTGTTCATCTCGAATTCTTTCTAGCACAGTAATTTCCATTTTTTGATTGTATAAATCTTCTTTAAATTCAAAAAAATGTATTTCGATAGAAGCTATTCCCTCACCAAATGTTGGTTTGTTGCCAATATTCATCATGCCATAAATCAGAGAATTATTATAAAAACTAGATACTATATAGACGCCAATTTTCGGAATTAATTTATAGTCGGTTTCTATTTTTAGATTAGCAGTTGGAAATCCAATAGTTCTACCTATTTGTTTTCCTTTGATAATAATTCCTGAAAAGAAATAATTGTAACCAAGATATTCACTTGCTAAAGCTATGTTTCCGTTGCTTATTGCGTTTCTAATTTTGGTAGAACTAACCGATATTTCATCAATTTCTTGTGCTGAAATTTGTTCTACGTCAAAACCGTATTTTTCACCATAAATTATTAAATCATCAATATTGGCAGAACGATTTACTCCAAAACGGTGGTCGTGGCCAATGATTATTTTTTGAACATTTAATTGATTTACTAAAACTGTTTTCACAAATTCTTCGGCTGTTAAAGCAGAGAATTGTTTATCAAATGGGTGAATAATCAAATTGTTTAAACCTGTTTTTTCTAGAAGTTGAATTTTTTCTTCTATTGTATTTATTAGTTTAATATCTGATTTTTCTTGCAAAACTAATCGAGGGTGAGGAAAGAAAGTAAGGATAATGCTTTCAAACTTCAAATTTGAAGTGTTTTGGATTAACTTCTCGATTATTTTTTTGTGACCAATATGAACGCCATCAAAAGTGCCAATCGTTACAATTGTTTTTTTTGTGGGTATGAATTCTTTAATGGAATGAAAAATTTTCAAAACGACAGGTTCTAATTTTGTGCAAATTTAAACTTTCCATCGGATATACGAAGGCATATTTGTTTTAAAAAAAAGAATATAAATCTGACAATTTCATAACTATAAGCGTCAAAACTTGTTAAATAGGCATTTTTGGAGGGGTAATTCAATAATAAATAGCAATACCGTTTTGTTTATCAAAAAAAAATGATATTTTTGAAAAAAATAAACCTATTGAAATTATGACAAAAAAAGTACTTTTCTCCATTTTGGCGATTTTATTATTCACCACTATTTATTCTCAAAAAAGTTATTGGAATTCCGCTTCAAAAGAAAACCTAGCTACTTTAGAAAAAGTTGATAGAGCTTCAGTTCCATCACGTTTTTTAACTTTTTCACTCGACAATCAAGCGTTTAGAGCTCAATTATCACAAGCTCCATTATCAGGCGATTCAAATGTTATTGTGCAATTTCCAGATGCCGAAGGGAAAATGGGAAGATTTAAAATGTATCAATCTGAGGTAATGCACCCTGATTTGGCTGCTAAATATCCAGATATTAAAACATATATTGGACAAGGAATTGACGATGCGTCAGCATCAATCCACGTAAGTACTACAATTTTTGGGGTACATGCTATGACTTTGTCAGGAAAAGCAATTACTGCCTATATTGATCCTTATACAAAAGATTTAAATAATTATATAGTATATAGCAAAGACCAACTTGTTAGTAATAGATCATTTTCTTGTAATGTGCTAAAAACTGAAGGTGCTTTAGAGCCAGGGCTTTCAATAAATGGGGCAAACCTTCAAAAAGCAACAGACGGAAAATTTAGAACCTATCGTTTAGCAATGGCGTGTACTACTGAATATGCTATCTATCACCTCAACGCTGCTGGTATTGTTCCTGCCGCACCTCTTATTCAAAAGAAACTTGCAGTTTTGGCCGCGATGAACGTTTCGATGGCGAGAATTAATGGTGTATATATGAGAGATATGTCATTGAAAATGCAATTAGTTGGAAATAATGATTTGATTATTTTTGTTACCTCTGATAATTTTAGCAACAATAGTGCTGGTGCTTTAATAAACGAAAGCCAGACAGTTATTGATGCTGTAATTGGAAGTGCAAATTATGATATTGGTCATACAGTTAGTACAGGCGGCGGCGGATTAGCTCAGCTAGGAAGTGTTTGTATTACGGGTGCAAAAGCAAGCGGAATTACGGGTTCTCCAGCGCCAGTTGGAGATGCTTATGACATTGACTTTGTTGCTCATGAGATAGGACATCAATTTGGAGCAAACCACACTTTTTCAGGTGACGCATCAAATTGCGGAGGAAATAGAAATAACTCAACAGCTGTAGAGCCAGGAAGTGGAACGACAATTATGGCTTATGCCGGACTTTGTTCTCCACAAGATGTAGCAGCCCATAGTGATGATCATTTTCATGCGGTTAGTTTGGCAGAAATGTTTAATCATATTACAGGGTCTGGAAATTGTGTACCAGGTGTAGCTAATGGAAATTTCACACCTGTTATTCCAGCATTATCAAACTATACTATTCCAAATGGTACCGCTTTCAAATTGACTGCACCAACGGTTACCGATGCTAATAATGATGTTTTAACTTATTGCTGGGAACAAAACAATGGAACTTTTGTTTCAAGTCCAGTTCCATCTGCGACTTCAACAACAGGTTCAAACTTTAGATCCTATTCTCCTACAACTTCTTTAACTCGTTATTTTCCTAAGTTTTCAGATGTTTTAGCTTCAAATTTAGCATCTCCATACGAAATGATACCAACAGTGGCTAGAACAATGGCGTTCACGCTTACCGTTAGAGATAATAGAACTCCAAATGGAGGACAAACAGAAAAAAAGGAAATGACCCTTACCTTTGCTAGTGGAGCCCCATTTGCAATAACTTCTCAAAATGTAGATGGAATTGCATGGTTGCCAAACACACAGCAAACAATAACTTGGACAACGGGAGGAGTTTCATTACCTGTAACTACTGCAGTAAAAATATCTTTATCTACTGATGGAGGACAAACTTTCCCAACAGTTTTGGCTGCTTCAACGGCAAATGATGGTTCAGAAACAATTTCTGTTCCTGCTATTTTAGGACAATATTGTAGAATAATGATTGAGCCATTAAATAACATTTATTATGCTATAAACTCTAAACCATTTTCAGTTGGATATAGTTGTAATACAGCAACATCAACTCCAAATTTACCTGTAGCAGACGGAACGGGAGCAAATGCTGGTGGTGCAATTGCCAGTACAACATTAAATGTTACTAATGCTCAAACAATAAGCAATATGAAAGTTAGTTTTGCCTCAAATCACACATGGGTTGGCGATATGGTAGTAAAATTACAACACGGAACAGGAACACAAGTTACTTTATGGAATAGAACCTGTAATAATCCTCAAAATTCGGGGATAAATGTTGTTTTTCAAGATGGTTCACCTGCAATTGTTTGTGCTACACCAGTAACTGGAACTTATAGCCCTGTAAATCCTTTGTCTGTCTTTAATGGGGAGTCAACAAGTGGGGCTTGGACATTGACTGTTCAAGATTTTTATAATGGTGACACAGGAAGTATTACAACATTTGGATTGGATTTTGGTTGTGTTTCACTTGCTAATGAATCATTTGAATTAGACAACTTGTCTGTTTATCCAAATCCAAACAGAGGAAACTTTACAGTTAAATTTAATTCGACTACCCAAAATAAAGTAGGAATTACGATTCACGATATGCAAGGAAGAAGGATATTTGACAATAACTTTGACAACACTGGATTATTTTCTCAAAACATACAATTAGATAATGCTCAAACAGGCGTTTATTTAGTAACTGTTAGAGATGGAGATAGAAAAGAAGTGAAAAGAATTGTTATTGAATAGTCTTTTATACAAATTCTATAAAAGCCGTCACAATTATGTGACGGCTTTTTTTATTTAATAACCCCGCTAATTGTTGTAATGATTTGGGGAACTTCATGAATTTTAAAAACCAAATTCATTATATATTTTTCGTTTGTTTTTTTAATAATTAAATTTCCTTCATTTACTTTATAATAGCCAGTAGCGCCTCTGCAAAAACAAAATCGGCCAAACAGCATTTTTGTATTTTGAATAGTAATATCGGATAGATTAAGAGTTGATTCAGACGAGTTGATTTCAAAAATAATTTCCTCCCGATAACTAGAGTCCTGAATTTTCTTGTCATTATTGAGGGAATAAACATAGCGAATTGTATTTTTTGTTTCGTCCTCTTCAAGTGAATAATATATTTTTCCGAAATCATCATTTTTAATAGTAATACGTTTCTTTTTTAGTATTTCAAACGTGCAAACGCCATCTTCGGGACAAGAGGTTTGATATATTTCAGAATTAGATTTGTCATCAGAAATTGTGCTTTTTTTGCTGGAGCACGAAAAAAGCAGAAAAATAAATAGTACGATTATTGGTTTCATAGTTATAAAATTAAAAGAGTTTAGTTTGTTTTGACTATTTCCCATTAAATGCTGTCATGGTGTTTTCTAATCCAGAACTTCCAAAAGATTTGATGATTTCACTTGCAATATCAAGTCGTTCAGGAAGCTTTGTTTTTTCGGTTTCGTCCCAGTTTCCGAGAACATAATTAATTTGTTGTCCTTTTTTAAATTCATCACTAATTCCAAATCTAAATCGGGGATAATTTGTTGTGTTGAGAACGAGACTAATATTTTTTAGTCCGTTATGACCGCCATCACTTCCTTTTGTTCGAATGCGAATAGTTCCGAAAGATAGGTTTAGATCATCGGCTATTATCAGAATATTTTCTAGTGGGATTTTTTCTTTGTCCATCCAATATTTGACTGCTTTTCCGCTGAGGTTCATGTAGGTATTTGGTTTCAGCAAAAAAAATGTTTTCCCTTTAAATTTATATTCTGCCATTGCTCCTAACTTTACGGTCTCGAAGGAAAGACTTTCTTTTTTGGCAAAATTATCTAGGATTTTGAAGCCAATATTATGACGGGTGTTGACGTATTCGGCACCAATGTTTCCTAGGCCAACGATTAGAAATTTATTCATATAATCTATGGTTTCTTCTGTTTGTTTTTTGAGAAAAATATTTTTCAACCAATTTATCATATTGCAAAAATAGGTTTAATTAGAATAGTAGCACACATTGGGGAATAGATTTTATGAAAACGGATTTTGATTTTTAGCCCCGATGGGAGCGGTATCCTACAAATTGTGAGGCACGAAACAATTTTGTAGATTTAGCGGACAGCGGGTAGTATCGATATTGAAATGGAAAATAGGACTGCTCCAAATAAAAAAAGCACCAGAATATCTGATGCTTTTTGAAAATTGAAAAGGGTTGAAATTATTTTTTCTTTCCTTTTGCTGGTGCTTTCGCTGCTTTCGCTGCTTCTTGAGCGGCTTTCATGGCGGCACGAGAAATACGTACTTGAGCTACCACAGTATTGTCTGGGTGCAATAATTTGTATTTGTCTGAAACAAGTTTCGTCACATACAATTTGTTACCCATTTCTAGACCTGAGATATCAGTTTCGATAAAATCAGGTAGGTTTTTTGGTAATGCTTTAACTCTTAATTTACGAGTGTTTAGACGCAAAACACCTCCTAAAAGTACACCTGGAGATACGCCTGTGATTTTCACAGGAACTTCCATAGTGATTTCTTTGTCATCAAATAATTGAAAGAAATCTAGGTGTAAAATTTTGTCAGACACTGGGTGAACTTGAATGTCTTGTAATACGGCATCAAATTTTTTAGTTCCCAAATCTATCACAACTGTGTGTGCGTTAGGAGTGTAAACCAAGTTTTTGAATGCTTTTTCTTCTGCCGAGAAATGCACTGCTTGATTTCCTCCGTATAATACGCAAGGAACCAATCCAGCATTACGTAAGGCTTTTGTCGCAACTTTGCCTACGCTTTCTCTTTCTGATCCATTAATTGTAATCGATTTCATTGTAAAAAATATATAGTTAATAAATAATTAATTGTTCATTCGCTTTTAGCTCTGGGCTTTTAGCTTTTGTAATACGTTTGACTTTAAGACTTTAGACTTTAAGACTGTTTTATATTACATTAAAAATTTTCCGCTAATGGAATTGTTGTGGTGCACCATGTGCATTACTTCTGCAAAAAGCGGTGCACAACTCACTACTTTTATTTTGTTTGACGCTTTTTTTAATGGGATTGAATCGGTGACGATTAATTCAAGTAGTTTTGAATTTTCAATTTTTTCGTAAGCTTCACCTGATAATATCGGGTGTGTGCAAATTGCTCTTACGCTTAATGCTCCTTTTTCTATCATTAAATCGGCGGCTTTCGCCAAAGTGCCTCCAGTGTCAATCATGTCATCAACTAGAATAACGTTTTTGCCTTTCACTTCTCCGATTAGTTCCATAGTGTCGATTATGTTTGCGATTTTTCGTTGCTTATAACAAATCACTACGTCCGACTCTAGGAATTTTGAATAGGCATAGGCTCTTTTTGAGCCTCCCATATCTGGAGATGCAATTGTCAAATTTGCTAAGTTCAAACTTTTCACATAGGGTAAAAAGATGGTTGAAGCGAACAAATGATCTACTGGTTTTTCAAAGAACCCCTGAATTTGATCAGCGTGCAAGTCCATCGTCATTATTCGAGTGGCTCCTGCGGTTTCTAATAATTTTGCCGTTAATTTTGCTCCTATCGGAACTCTCGGCTTGTCTTTTCTGTCTTGTCTCGCCCAACCGAAGTAAGGAATAACAGCGGTTATATGTCTGGCTGACGCTCTTTTTGCGGCGTCAATCATTAATAATAATTCCATTAAATTGTCGGCACTTGGAAAAGTAGAGCAAACAATAAACACTCTTAATCCTCTGATGGATTCTTCAAATGATGGTTGAAATTCGCCATCACTATATTTTGAGAATGTTACTCTTCCTAGTGGAACGCCATAGTTTTTAGCTATTTGTTCTGCTAAATAGACACTTTGCGAACACGCAAATATTTTTGCTTCCGGTTCTGTTTGTGACATTTTTAATCAGTTGTTTTGTAGTTAGTTAGTTGTGTATCGTTTTACCGAGCTGCAAATTTAGGAATTAATTCGAAGTAGGAAAGGAAATTTACGAGTATTTTTTTAGAAAATGCCGTTTTATTTTTTACATTTGCACCGTGTTAAAGGAATCGATGGTTGATTATTCACAATCTCCTCTTTTATTGCGTTTGAATGATTGATTTTAATTATTCATAGTCTGCTTTGCCCGAATGGCGGAATTGGTAGACGCGCTGGTCTCAAACACCTGTGGGAAACCGTGCCGGTTCGACTCCGGCTTCGGGTACATTAAAGCTCTTCTGCAAAGAAGGGCTTTTTGCTTTTTTGAGGAGCCGGGTCAAACATTTTTTTGTTTGAATTGGCTTCGGGTACATTAAAGCTCTTCTGCAAAGAAGGGCTTTTTGCTTTTTTGAGGAGCCGGGTCAAACATTTTTTTGTTTGAATTGGCTTCGGGTACATAAAAAGCTATTTTTTTAAGGTTTTTATGTATATTTACTTTTTTACTTTTAAAATGAAAAATTTAGTTAAACTTGTTGGTTTGGCTTTTCTTATCCAAATTCAATTTTCATGTGATCCCCCGAATGATGCTATTTCGGTTGATACATTTATTCGTGCCGCAGATCTTTCATCTTTGCCGCAGATTGAATCCGAAGCTACAATTTTTTATAATAACAATCACCCAGAGGACATTATCACGACCTTAAAAAACGCTGGTTGCAATACCATTAGAATACGATTATGGAAAAATCCTTCAGATTCTCATTCTAGTCTGGCAGAAGTAAAATCCCTTTCTTTGCGAATAAAAAATGCTGGGTTAAAAGTTTGGCTTACGGTTCATTATTCGGACACTTGGGCAGATCCTGGTTCTCAAACTACTCCTTTCGTATGGCAAAACATGTCTTTTTTAAATCTTAAGGGTGCAGTTTCAAACTATACAGCTTTGATAATTTCAGAAATTCACCCAGATATTTTTCAGATTGGGAATGAAATTAATGATGGTTTTTTGTGGCCCGAAGGAAATCTCTCAACCAATCAGAGTCAGTTTCTTGAATTACTTCAAACTGCTAGTGCCACGATTCGAGCACAAGCTCCAAAAACAAAAATCATGATTCATTATGCTGGAATTACTGGAGCGAATTCTTTTTTCAATAAAATTTCTAATTTAGATTATGATTATATAGGCCTCTCTTTTTATCCTATTTGGCATGGAAAAAGCATATCTATTCTCCAAAATTCTATTAATAATTTAGGAGAAACCTTTGATAAACGTGTCCTAATTGCTGAAACATCATATCCTTTCACTCTCGGCTGGAATGATTGGACAAACAATATTGTAGGACTAGAAAACCAGTTGATGCCAGAATATCCTCCAACTCCAGAAGGACAAAATAACTTTTTGTCGGCAATAAAGTCATCTTTGAAGGCCTCCGCTTATGGTCAAGGGTTTTCATATTGGGGTACTGAATTGGTTGCGTTTAGAGGAACACAAGCAACAAATGGCTCTCCTTGGGAAAATCAGGCACTTTATGATTTTACTAATAATTCCTTGCCTGCTATGCAAGTTTTTAGTGCGGACTAACCTACAACGCTTTTATCACATAGGTCACTATTCCCCAGATGATTAACTGGTTCTCTTCGTTGATTTTTATGGGTTTGTAGTTTGGATTTTCGGGCATCAAATACAGACAGTCTTTTTCTAGTTTGATTCGTTTTACCGTAAACTCACCATCTACAAAACAAATGGCAATTTTATTGTCACGTGGCTCCAAACTTCGATCTACTACCAAAACATCTTTGTCGTTTATCCCCGCTTCAATCATCGAATTGCCTTTTACTTTTATATAAAAAGTAGCCAATGGGTTTTCACTCAGTTCTTTATTCAAATCAATGTTGTTTTCCGAAAAATCGGCTGCTGGTGATGGAAAACCTGCCGAAACACCTTCTTTTATATAAGGGATTCTTAGTTCACTAGCAAAGTTAGGAACAAAAAAAGTGAGTTTTTGATTTTTTTTTAAAGACATTTTATTTCGAGTAGGTCATCAAAATTTGTTGTATATTTTTTTGACAAATGATTTTGCCGCATGTTCCAAGTCAGATTCAAATTCTGACTCGCTAATTTTACTTTTTTGATTCCAATTTTTTGATTCAAATAATCCATCGCCTTCATTAGTGCCAAATGTTTTGGGTTTTCTTCCTCAAATAATTGCAGTTGTTTTTTGTCTTCAGGAATAAAAGAGGTTACAATCACACCCGCTTTTTTGAACATTGTATTTTCATTTCCCTTATATATTTTTTGCAACATTTCTACCGCAGTATTCGATATCGTAAGGGTAGAATTAGTTGCAAATGGCAAAGTCATCGCCATTGTATAATAATATTTGGACGCTTGAACACGATGTCTATCAATGACCAAAAGCACGATGATAGTGTGGCAACATGATTTTTGTTTTCGTAATTTTTCGGCACAAACTGCCGCAAAAGTCGTCACTCGCTCGCGTAGCAAATCATAGTCGGCAATTTGTTTTGGGAAACTTCGTGTGGTGGCGATGCTCTTTTTTTGCTCTGGGACACTCTCTAATTCTAGCACTGATTTTCCTTCTAATTCTAATTTTAATCGCATGCCTACAACCCCCATTTCTCTACGAATCCAGCCTTCATTTTTTGGTTGCACAAAATCGAAGGCAGTATTAATATTACGAAGTTTTGCCTTTTTTGCATAGCGTCTTCCGATGCCCCAAACGTCTTCGATTTGAGTCCATTTTAATGCTTTAATTCTTTTTTCTTCGGTATCAATAATGTAAACTCCTTGGGTTCGTTCTTGAAATTTCTTTGCGATTTTATTGGCTACTTTTGATAATGCCTTCGTAGGTGCAAAACCCACACAAACTGGAATACCTACCCATTTTTGCACTTTGGATTTCATTTGAAGGCCATAGTTATGGTAATCGGCAATAGCCATTCCGTCAAAATTCAGGAACGCTTCATCGATGCTATAAATTTCTAGATTGGGCGAAAATTGTCCTAAAATACTCATTACCCGATTGCTCAAGTCGCCATATAAAGCATAGTTGGAGGAAAAGACGGTTACGTTTTTTTCTTTCAGCAATTCCCGAATTTGAAACTCTGGAGCACCCATCGAAATACCAAGTTCTTTTGCTTCGGCACTTCTGGCAATAACACAACCATCATTGTTGGACAAAACCACGATGGGTTTACCAATCAATTGGGGCTGAAAAACCCGCTCGCAAGATGCGTAAAAATTATTACAATCGACTAAAGCATACATTCTGTAAATTTACAATTTTGGTTTTATTTGCCATTAAATCAATTAGGGATTTTTTGAAATTGTTGATAAAAAAACCACGCTCGATGGCGTGGTTTTATAAGTAAAAAAAGATAGTTCTATATTAACGTTTTACAAATCGTTTATTTGCAATTCCTTTTGATGTATAAATCTTTAAAAAATAGCTTCCTGATGCTAAATTTTCTATTGAAATAGAAGATTGAGAATAAACACCAATAATTTGTCCTATCCCATTATAAACTTCCATTTTTTCAAAACTTAATTCATTGGGCATCGAAGCCGTAATTGTTTCTGTTGCAGGGTTTGGAAAAATGACTATTGATTTTTCTATATCAAAAGTTGGATTTACTAAAGGATTGATTATTGCCTTTTGATTTGAACGAATTTCGGTGGCAATTGATGTATTTTTACCAGTTGCAGTACAAGAGTTTACAGCAATAGACACATAATAAGCATAGCTACTTGTTTCTGTATTTGCATTAATATCATTATAATTTAAATTGGAAGAAGATAATGCAGTATGAAATTCAAAAGCCCCATTATTAACTTTTCTATACACGATATAAGTTCCGTAACTTACTCCTTCATAGGGTGTCCAAGTTAAATTTACAGAATTGTTTGTCGCAACACTTGATTGCAATAATATTGTTCTGTGAGGCGTGCTTTCTGACGAGGTGTTTCCGCATAAATCTTTGGTTCTAACTTTATATTTATAACTAGTAGCGGAATTGACTGAAGTTGCATCTAAAAAGGAGGTTTCGGTTGCATTAACTTCCCCAATAATGTCATAAAGTCCAGTAGTAGTACCCTCTCTCAAAATTTGAAATTTATCTACATTATATGGAGCAACAAAACTTAAGTTTATTCTGTTTTTTGTAAAATCAGTTGCATCACTCGTTACATAACACAAGTCCAGACCATTATATATTGGATTGGCTTCAACGGTAATATTTTCTGATTTCGAATAGTTTGCATCGCTTACAAATACAGTATAAACGCCTTCAGGAACGTTTGAAATATCCTCCAATGTCGAAACAAATCCATTTGGCCCAGACCAAGAATAGCTTAAATTACCATTTGTTTGAGAAACCGTAATGTCTATCGTTCCAGATGCATTACTTCCGTTACAATAAGTGTTTTGCACAGTGGAATTAATAGTAATGTCATTTGTGTTTCCTACAGTAATTAAAAACACTTCTTCTGCGAAAGTTGATGCGCTATCAGTAGATTTAACTCTAATAGAATAGGTCTGTTGCCCTTCATAGTCAAAAGAAGTATTGTTTTTCAACTGATTTCCAACAATTGTAAATAGTGCATTATCTGTATCTCCAAGGCCGGAAATTAATTGATAATTAAAAGTATCTGTCGAATCAACATCGGTAGTTGAGAAGCTTCCAATTTGCTGGTTGTTCAAATTTTCTAGAACTACATTTCCTGAAATAGAAACTGCAGACGGGGCATCATTTACAGGGGTTACATTTAAAGTAATTAATGATTGAGAGCCGTTAATTTGCCCATCATTTGCTTTAAAATAAAAATTCCCATAGCTAGTACCATTTCCATTTAGAGCGGGTTCAAATATAACTTTATTGTTGACGTTTGTTACCAAAGTATTTTCCAAAGTAATGGCATCTGTTTTTGTAACTCCATCGGTAGTTTGATATAATATACCGTTTGAAGGCAGCGAATAAATACTGAAAGTCAACAAATCATTTTCAACATCAGTACCAGAAAGGGTTATTGAAAGATCATTATCCTCAATTGCGTTTAGCGTTTCAGGGGTTGCTAGAGGAGCGTCATTAACAGAATTAATATCAATATTTACGGTTGCTGCCAATAGACTATATGCCGATCCATCGTAGGATTTGAACTGAAAATTACCAATTCCGCTTCCGTTTTGATTTAGTGCAGGTTTATAAATAACAATATTTGAAGTAGAGACATTTATAGGGACAGTCGTTATTTGTGTTCCTAAAAGAACTCCGTTTGTAGATTGATATAACAACCCACTTGAAGGTAAAGCAGTAATCCTATATATCAAGTTGCTACCTTCGGCGTCAGATCCATTTAAGATTATCGCAATTGATGTGTCTTCATCTGTTGAAACAGATTGAGCATCTGCAATAGGCCTATCATTCACAGCTGTTACGTTTATCATCACTAAACTTGGGACTCCATCTCCAATTCCGTCCGAAAGGGAGAAATAGAAATTGTCATAATTTAACCCGCTTTCATCAGGAAGTGGTTCGAAAATCACCTTTTTTTCGCTATTAGTAACCGTAGTATTAATAGACAAGATAGGATTTGTTTTTGTCACACCATCATTTGTTTGATATAATACTCCATTTGTTGGAAGACTTGTTATTTTTGCTGTCATTGCATCTCCTTCAGAGTCAACCCCCGAAAGGGTGATTATTAAATCAGTATCTTCTAGAGTATTAATATTTTGGCTGGTACAAATTGGAATATCGTTTACAGAAGAAATATTTATTGTCACTTGAGCAGTATTTCCATCAACAAAAGAATCGTTTGTTTTAAAATTAAAATCACCATAATTCAAACCGTTTTCATTTGGCGAAGGCCGAAATAGCACTTTTTTATTTGGATTGCTAACAATAGTATTTGAGTTTGTTATAACTGTTCCAATATTGTTTTGATTTGTTACTTGATATAACGCGCCGTTAATTGGTAACGAAGTAATTGTATATGTAAGCGGACTATTTTCGACATCAGTTCCAGAAAGTGTTATAATTAAATCGGTATCTTCTGGAGAAGAAATGGACTCAGAATTTGAAATAGGAGCATCATTGACAGCAGCTACATTTACGTTAAAAGTTAAAGCCGTTGTGTTTATTCCGCCATTTAGTGTGTCGCCTTCGTCTTGAATAGTAATTGTTATTGATGCTGTTCCAGAGGCATTTGCAACGGGAGTAAATTGTATAGTCCCAGTTGTTTCATTTGATATATAGGTAAGTGTTGGATTCGGTATTAAATCCAGATTATTACTGGTCACATTTATTGTAAATGGTTGCGTTGAAAACAGATCTCCATCAGTAATTCCAGACAAATTAATAGTTTGCGTAGGGGCGTCTTCAACAAAAGATATTGAGTCAATAGAATTAATAGTTGGCGGAGCATTACTTGGGGTTGCTAATGAGTTTTCAAAAGCACCAATATCAGAGTTTGAACCTGCTGGCATTGGTCTTGTCGAACCTGATAAATCATTTGTTATCGAAGAAATATTCACTCCATATCCAATAGCAGGAGAGAAGGCAGCTAAAGAAAAATCATTTGCCGAGGCATTATTAAAACGAACATCTGCCAACCCATTTACAACATTATATACAGAACCAGATTGAGTATTTGGTGTGTTATCTATAATTACTTTTTGTAAATATGGCAACGAACCATTAAAATAGGAAGTACTTGAAGGATTGCTGTTTACAATAATTGTATTATATATTTTCGTATAAATTAATGCACCAGAATTTGTTATTGATGAAGAATTTATGATGGTACAATTAATAATTTTTGGCAATTGATTAAAATCTGTATATCCAGCATCATTGAACGATAATGCATTTACATTATTAAACATGCAATTATTTAATTCATAGAAGGCAATATAAGTTTGTATTGCGTTATATATACCTTCAAACCAACAGTTACTAATTTTTGCAAAAGCACCTGATTCAGCCCTAAAACCAATGACAGTAGCATTATTTAAAGCAACAAATTTAAATCCAGAAACAGATACATTTACAATTTCACTACTAAAATTCCCAAAAATAGTAAACATTCTTGAATTGCTGGACTGAAGCGTTGTTGCTGCATATCCATTAATTGAATTAATTGTAATCGATTTGTTAACGTTTATATTATTGATATTATAAACCCCAGAATTAACTAGAATAACATCTCCATCAATAGCATAAAATACAGCTTCTTGTATTGTAGCAAAAGGGGCAGATTGCAAGCCAACGCTTCCTGTATTATTCCCATTTGTGGCTACATAAATAGTTGAATTATGAACCATTGTAGCGGCTTCATTTTCATAAGCACCTACGTCAGGAAAAGACCCACTCGGATTAGGCCTGTTGTTCCCTAGCATGTCTGTTGTTGGAGTGTTAAACCCGTTTCCGTATCCTACAGCAGGGGAATAAATCCTTAATGAAAAATCTAAATTTGCGGGATCTGTAAAATAGAGGTCGTTTTCATTTCCAATTTGTTTGAAAGTAGAACCGTCTTGAACGTTTGGATTAGCATCAATAATAACTTTATTAAGCAACGGAGCATAACCTACAAAATAATTTGGAGACTGCCCAGTATTATTCCAAATAATGGAATTATTGATTATTACTGTCCAAAGATTTTGACCCGCAATAATATTTGAGTTTCTAATATTACAAAAATTAAAAACAGCAGAAGTCTGTAACGTAACGAATTCATTATTATTGAAGAAACAATTTGTAAAAGTGATGTTCGATCCATTATGAGTTGCAAATCTAAAACTTTCAATCCAGCATTTTGACACATTTACAGTTGTATTACTTAATTGAAATGCTTCAGTATCACCTCCACCCGTCAACAAAGATTTCAATTTGAACCCCTCAATATTAACAGTTTCTGTTGAAGGAGCCGTAATCGCAAATATGGAAGACCATTGCAAATTGCTTTGAATTAAAGTGTTTGAAAAACCATTTAATGATCGAATAGTTACCCCTTTATTTATTGAAATGTCATGCTGATTATAGGTTCCAGAATCAACTAATATCAAATCGCCACTAAATGCATAATTTACCGCCGCCTGAATAGTTGAAAATGGAGCAGATTGAAGACCTACACTAGTCGAGTTGTCTCCCACCGTGGCAACATAAATAGTAGAATTATGAATATTTGTGCCCAAATTGTTTTCGCGAGCACCAATGTCTGGATTTGATCCAGTTGGATTAGGGCGTGAATTACCATCAATGTCAGCAATTGGAGCATTATATATGATTGGAATATTATTAGAATTTAAATAAAATTGCGATGAAGCAACCCCTCCGCCAATTCCAAGAGAATAATCTGAAAGTGTGAAATTATTAGTAGTTGCATTAACAAATCTTGGATTCGAAATTATAATGTTTGAAAGTGTAAGCGTTATATTTGAAGGAATTGGCGTACTGATATTATTAGTTCCGCCTTGAATAATAGAATTATAAATTTTCATTATAGATTGATTTATAATTGAATGATCATTACCTATAATTGAGTTTATAATTGCCGAATTTCCATTTGTTTGGATTGAACCATTGTTATTATAAATTGTAGAATTTAACAATACAATTCCCGTACCCGCAATTACATTTGGACCAATGTTATTATATATTTCACAATTAATAATAGGAGATTCGGATAATTCTGAAGTTCCAATATGATGGCTAATTGCACTTCCATTATTAGGGGCACTATTATTGAAAATTCTACAATTTTGTATATCAGTTGTTGAAGAAGTAATAGCAATTCCGCCCCCCGCACTATTTGATGTGTTATTTTTAATTATTGAATTCTTTAAAATAGGTTTACCATAAATTGAATGAAAATGAACCCCCCCACCTTTTCCAGAAAAAGAATTATTGTTTTGAATGATTAAGCGATCCATTAAAGGAGAAGTATTATTTCCGCTAATATCAATTCCTGCTCCAAGCTCTCCCATTCCTGTAAGCCCATTTTGAATTGTAAACCCAATTAATTTTGCATTATTAGTTTCTCCATTATGAAATCTAACAACAGATCCATTCCCGCCACCATCAATCACCGTAGAAGCAATATAACTTTCATCTTGTGTTGATGAATATAAAGAGCTAATGGTAATGTTTTTTCCATTATAAATAATTCCTCCTGAATACACTCCTGGTAAGACAATTACGGAATCTCCATTTACAGATGCGTCTATAGCATACTGAATTGTTAAAAACGGATTGCTACTGGTTCCTGAAGCAGAATTGCTTCCAGTTGTCGATACATAATATGTGGTTTGAGAAAAAAGCAATCCTGAAAATAATAAAAAAGCAAAAAGTATAATTTTTTTCATAATAAAAATTTGATTTTGAATTACAAATATATCTTTTTTTAAGATAATTACAACTCATCTTCAGCATATTAAAAAAAGCCACCAATTTTTTTAAAAAAATCGGGGGCTTTTAAAGTCTATAAAAAAAAGGATTTTTTATCCCAATAAGTTCATAATTAATGAAGGGAAAAGTCCAATAATAACATTCAGTACAATGGCTATAACAGCAATTGCATAGAAAGGAAATGGAGTTTTTTCGGGTGCTTCATTTGGCTCTTTTGTGTACATCGCCAAAATCAATTTGAAATAGTAACCAACACTTATAATCGAATTGACTACTGCGGCAATAACAACGATTAAATATCCTGCTTGAATAGTATTGGAAAACAACATAAATTTTGCAAAAAACCCAGCAAAAATAGGAATTCCAGCCATTGATAATAATGCAGATGTTAGCACTGCTGCCATGATAGGTTTTGTTTTTCCTAAACCATTGAAATTGGATATATCTTCGTTGTCTTTGTTTCGGCAAACAAATAAAATCACACTGAATGAAGCAATTCCAGCTAATGAATAGGCGGTCGCATAATATAATAAATTACTTGCTGAGGTCGAAAGGCTTAATAATGTCATCAACATAAAACCCGCATGTGAAATTCCTGAGAAAGCCAACATTCTTTTAACGTTGGTTTGTTTCAACGCCATTATGTTTCCAATGGTCATCGAAGCAATCGAAATTACAACAATCACTATCTGAAAACTATAGCTGATATCAGCATTCATAATGCTTAATAATTTGAATAATGTTGCCATTGCTACCACTTTTGCCAAAGTACTCATTGTTGCGGTTGTTAATGCTGGAGAACCTTCATATACATCTGGTGCCCAAAAATGAAATGGGACAGCAGCAATTTTAAATAACATTCCGATGGTGACCAACACAATTCCTATCGAGAACCAACTTGGCAACTCGGCAGAACGGGATAGTTCGCTAATTTCGGTTGTGTCAAATGTACCCATCGCACCATAAATTAGGCAAATACCAAATAGGATTATTCCAGAAGCAAAAGAACCCATCAAGAAGTATTTTAATCCTGCTTCATTGCTTTTAATTTTTGTTCTATCGCTTGCTGCCAATACATATAATGAAATTGATAACACTTCGATTCCAAGAAAGAACATAGACAAATTGCCAAACGAAACCATAGCCACTGCTCCTGAAAGCAAGAATATTTTGATGGCAACAAAATCGGATATTTTTGATTGATGGTCTTCATAAAAATGATGACTCAACGCCACCAAGAAAATGGTTAAAACAATAAACAAACAAGAAAAAACTTGCGAAAACTTGGAAACTACAATCATATTATTGTAGTAACTTCCGGTTGCTCCAAATTCAGAAATAGTAAGCCCCAATAATGCCAATAATCCAATAATGGAAAATGGAATAATTGCTTTTCTAAGGTTTAGAATTTCAAATAAAAGGCATAAAATACCCAATCCTGTTATTGCTATTAATGTATTCATTATCCTAGTTTCTATTAATTTGGTTTAAAATAACTTCAAGACTTGGGGTTATCAAATCTAAAATGGGTTTTGGATACATTCCGAAAAAGAACAAAACAGCAATAATTAGTATCATCGACACGGCTTCGTTCCAGGTTATTTCCTTAAAATTTTTTGTATTTGTTTCCCCTAACATTACATTTTGAAACATTTTCAACATATAGTAAGCTCCCAAAATTATGGTCGTACCTCCAAGAATTGCAAAAGCAATATTGACTTGTGATAAACTATATAATACGGTAAATTCTCCAATAAAATTAAAGGTTGAAGGCAATGCCACCGATGCTAAAACGAGTAACAAAAAGACAGAAGTAAACTTTGGAGATTGCGATCTGATTCCTCCCATTTCTGATATTGATTGGGTTTCAAAACGGCGATTTATTATTTCGGCAGCAAAGAATAAACCTACAATTACAAATCCATGGGCTATCATCTGCAAAACAGCTCCTCTCAATCCATCTAATGAAAGGGTATATGTGCCAGCGGCGATAAGGCCAACGTGGGCTAGGGAAGAATAGGCCAGTAGTTTTTTCAGATTATTTTGGCGTAAAGCCACAATCGAACCATATATTACTCCTGCAATTCCGATTCCAATAAAAACATATTGATATTCTTTGGCAGCTAATGGAGCTATTGGCAACTGCCAACGAATCACACTATATAATCCCATTTTTAGCATAATCCCAGACAATAGCATGGTGCCAACTGTGGGGGCTTTTTGATATACATTGGCTTGCCAAGTATGAAATGGAATCAATGGAATTTTTATGGCATAGGCCAAGAAAAAAGCTAGGAAAATCCAGAATTGTTCGGTAGCATTTAGATGATTTTGTGTCAAATCATTAATCAAGAAACTGTTTGTTTTTTGATATAAATAGACAAAAGCCACCAACATAAATAAGGATCCTGCCAGGGTATAAATAAAGAATTTTATTACTGCTTTTTTACGTTCTTCGGCATCACCATTACCCCATATTAGGGCTATAAAATAAATAGGGATTAGAGATAATTCCCAAAAGATATAATATAGAAAACCATCGGCAGCAAGGAAAGTTCCTGTCATAGCGAAGGTCATAAATAATAACAAAGCGTAGAAACTTTTTGCGTTTTTATAATCATTTCCAAAAGAAGAAAAGATGATAATTGGTGTTAAAGCGGTTGTCAATAGTATCATTGCTAATGCCAAACCATCGGCTTGAAGGGCAAAATATATTTTTGGATTTGAAATCCAAAGCTGCAAGTAATTTATTTGTAGTCCCATATTATAATGGCTCAACAAACAAAGTGCTACCCCGAAAGCGGTTAGACTTGACAATAAGGCAACTCGTGAAGCCCATTTATCGCCAGACAAAAAAGTAGCTAAAGCACTAAATAAAAGCAGTATTAATAAGTAGGTTACATCCATTATTTATAAATTATTTTGCTAAAAATAAACAAGTTAATATTGCACAAACACCCAAAACAAAAGCAAAAAGATAAAATCCAATGCTCCCTGTTTGAAGTAATTTTCCTTTTGTGCCTAGAGCTTCTGTTGCTTTTCCAAATCCAAAAACAATTCCAGAAAGTGCAGTTTCTAAAGAATCTCTAAACAAATTTGAAAGTGCATTTATAGGTTTTACGATAATAAATTCATAAAATTCATCTACATAATATTTATTGTAAAGCACTTTTGAAAATCCAACAATTTGAGCATCTTCATTTGGCACTTGATTTTGCTTCATATATTTGAAAAATGCAATTCCAATGCCAACCAATCCGCCTATTACAGCAATAGCCATTAGCATATATTCGGTCGGGCCAAATGCGTGTTCTTCATTTATAACGGCAGGCAAAACTGGAGCTAAAAACTCATGAAGCCAGCTGTTTCCAGGCAAACTAATCAAGCCGCCAAAAGTTGCTAATACCGCCAAAATGATTAGTGGTATTGTTATTAAACTTGGACTTTCATGAAGATGATGTTTCTGCTCTTCTGTACCTCTAAATTCTTTGAAAAAAGTTAAATATAATAATCTAAACATATAAAAAGCGGTCATTATTGATGCTAATGAAGCTATTGCCCAAAGCGTAAAATTGCTTTCAAACGCGATCAACAAAATTTCATCTTTCGAGAAAAATCCTGAAAAAGGAGGAATACCAGAAATTGCCAACGAAGCAAGGAGAAAAGTAACAAAAGTTATTTTCATAACATTTTTCAAACCTCCCATTTTTCGCATATCTTGTTCGCCATTCAAAGCATGAATCACAGAACCCGAACCAAGGAATAAGCACGCCTTAAAAAAAGCGTGAGTGATAACATGAAAAACAGCCACTTCATAGGCACCTAATCCCAAGGCAAGAAACATCAACCCCAATTGTGAAACGGTAGAATAGGCCAAAACCTTTTTTATATCATTTTGAACTAAACCGATTGTTGCCGCCACTAATGCTGTGACAGCACCGACAATTGCAATTATATTTTGAATTTGTGGAGCAAGTTCAAAAAGAAAATTCAAACGAGTAATCATAAAAATTCCTGCTGTTACCATTGTCGCAGCATGAATTAATGCCGAAACAGGTGTTGGTCCCGCCATTGCATCTGGCAACCAAGTATATAAGGGGATTTGGGCTGATTTTCCAGAAGCACCAATAAATAATGCTAATGCAGCAATGCCTATCCAAAGCGTGTTTCCGCTATTTGTACCGCCTAAAATAACTTCTTTTAAGTCAACAAAATCAATAGTCGAAAACAAAAAACAAATCGTAAAAATCCCTATTAGGAATCCTAAATCTCCAATTCTATTCATTATAAATGCTTTTTTGGCAGCATCATTATAGTCTTGATTTTTATGCCAAAAACCAATCAATAGATAGGAGCAAAGTCCAACACCTTCCCAACCGATAAACATTACCAATAGATTACTACCAATAACTAGCGTAATCATAAAGAAAATAAATAGGTTTAGGTAGGCAAAAAATTTATGAATATTTTCGTCTTCGTGCATATAACTAATCGAATACAAATGAATCAAAGCGCCAATTCCTGTTACAAATAGCAACCAAAGCAACGATAATTGATCCAACAAAAAGCCAAAATTAATTTTAATACTTTGAAGCGAAAACCAATCAAATAAATCAATAACAATCGGTTTTTTGGTTTCGTTTATTTGCAAAAAGAAATAAATTGTTACAGCAAATGAAACCACAACAGATAATGTCCCAACAAGGCCAACAATGTTTTTGCCTACTTTTTTACCAAAAAAAACATTAAATAAGAATCCTAAAAAAGGAGCTAAAAGCAATAATAAAGCTAAATTTTTTTCCATTGAAGATTATCCTTTTAAGTTTTTTAAATTATCGATATCTATCGAGCCTAAGTTTTTAAATATAGAAACTAAAATTGCCAACCCTACAGCCACTTCTGCTGCAGCCACTGCCATAGAAAAGAACACAAAAACTTGCCCTTGAGCATCTTGATGATAGGTAGAAAAAGCTACAAATAAGAGATTCACAGCGTTCAGCATAATTTCTATCGACATAAAAACGATAATTGCATTTCGTCTATACAACACTCCAAAAACGCCGATACAAAACAGTATAACCGCTAGGAATATATAGTTTTCGATGCCAATTTGATTTAAAATATTATTCATTTTATTTTTCAGATTTTTCTTTTTTAGACAATAAAACCGTTCCAATCATGGCGACCAATAATAGGATAGAAGCAAATTCAAATGGCACCATATATTCGTTCAATAGTACTTTTCCAAGCACTTTAATAGACTGATAATCTTCACCCAAAACATCATAAGAATCATCGGCAATAGGTTTTGAATTTACAAAAATGGCTATCAAAATCAAGCTAATCAAACAAAAGGAAACAATTGCTCCGAGCCTTGTAATTCGTGGTTTATGAACTTCATTTTCTTTGTTCAAATTCATTAACATTATCGTAAACAAAAACAAAATCATTATCGCCCCAGAATAGACAATTATATGAACAATAGCCAAAAACTGAGCGTTCAACAACAAATAATGTCCCGCAATCGAGAAAAAACAAATCACTAAATAGATAGCACTATGAATAGGATTGCGACTATAAATAGTCAAAAAAGCAGTCGCTATTGTTATAGCCGCCAAAACACAAAAAATTATAAGTAGCATCGACATTAGTTCGCGTTTTTAAGTTTAGCATTTTGCATCGCCACGTCCAATGGCATTACCAATTTATCTTTTCCAAATATAAAATCTTCTCTTTCATAGCTCGAAGGAACTAAAACCTTTGAAGTCGTCAAATAAATGGCATCTTTTGGACACGCTTCTTCACACAATCCACAAAAAATGCAACGCAACATATTGATTTCATAAATCGAAGCATATTTCTCCTCCCGATACAAATGTTTCTCGTTCGGTTTGCGTTCCTCAGCCTTCATCGTGATCGCCTCAGCAGGACATGACAACGCACACAATCCGCACGCAGTACAGTTTTCTCGCCCTTGCTCATCTCTTTTCAACTGATGCTGCCCCCGATAAACTGGACTCATTTCCCGAACTTGTTCCGGATATTGAATCGTTACTTTTCTGCGAAATAAATGGCGTATCGTAATAAATAAACCCTTAATAATCGCAACCAGATACATCTTTTCCAAAAAAGTCATCTCCTTATTGGAAACCATTTTTTTTCTTCCCGACAAGGAAATGTTTTCTATGTTCATTTTTTATTTTTTTATTTTTGAAGCTTTATCCTGCTTTCCGTTTCAATCTTTGTTTCACTTCGTTACACAAAGGATTTCCACTTCAATCAGGGCTAGGGCTTTATTTTTTAATTTCAAATTTCAATTTCAATTTTCTAACTAGAATCCTAAAAACACCATAATATCATGTCTCAAAAGCACAATTCCAGTCACAATAATATTCAAAATCGACAACGGAATTAAAATTCTCCAACCCAAATGCATCAATTGATCATATCTAAATCTTGGAATTGTCCATCGAACCCACATATAGAAAAATATAAATCCACATATTTTTATAAACAAAACGACTATTCCTATACTATTAGCAAGATTCACTCCCCAGTTTTCTACTGCCCAGCTCATTCCAGGATAATTATAACCCCCAAAAAATAATACCGCCAAAATAGCAGAGGAAATAAACATATTTGCATATTCTGCAAATAGATAAAAGCCCATTTTCATAGAAGAATATTCCGTATGATACCCCCCAATTAATTCACTTTCGCATTCGGCCAAGTCAAATGGCGTTCTATTGGTTTCTGCAAAGGCACAAATCAAAAATATTAAAAAAGAGACAGGTTGATAAAATACATTCCAATTCATTCCTGATTGCTGAGCCGAAATTTCTCGTAAACTCAATGTTCCAGTCATCATCAAAAGGGCAATCATAGAAAGTCCCATCGCCACTTCATAGGAAACCATTTGGGAAGCAGCACGAACAGCTCCCATCAACGAAAACTTATTGTTTGACGCCCAACCACCTATCATAATTCCATATACTCCCACCGATACAACCCCAAAAATATACAACAACGCAACATCAATATCCGTTGCCTGCAAAATAATATCTCTCCCGAAAAGATGCAATTTATCGCCCCACGGAATTACAGCACTTGTCATCAAAGCCGTACTCATGGCAATTGCAGGGCCTACAAAAAACAAAAATCGATTAGGTGTATTTGGTTCAAATTCTTCTTTAGAGAATAACTTTAATCCATCTGCAAGGGGTTGCAAAATCCCGCCTTTTCCAGCTCTATTAGGCCCAATTCGGTCTTGAAGCCAGGCAGCTATTTTTCTTTCGGCAAGTGTTGAATACATTGCCATGATCATCGTGATAGCAAATACCGCTAGAATGATGACGCTTTTTTCTATAATGATTGTAGTATCTATCATCTAAAGATTGCCTTTTTTAAATTCTTCCTCTTCTTCTTTGCTCAAAGGAACTTGAACCATACTAATTTTTATACGATCTTCTTCACGCCCTTTCAAGATTTTTGACTCGGTAGCAATATGAACAGGCTCTAGTTTTCGGTTATATTTATTTTGATTAATAACAGAATCCTTCTCAAATTTTCGAGGGCCTTCTATCACCCAATCCTTAGGGTCTTTATGGTCAAATCGACACCCGTTACAAATAAATTCCTCAACTTCATGAAATTCATCTTTTCTGCCCGTAACTCTTTGAATTTCATCACCAAACATCCAAACAGTAGTTTTTCCTGAACAAGTAGGGCAATCTCTATGAGCATTATATGGTTTGTTGAACCAAACTCTCGATTTGAATCGGAATGTTTTATCTGTCAATGCTCCCACTGGGCAAACATCTATCATATTTCCAGAAAACTCATTATCTATTGCTTTAGAAATACACGTTGAAATATTAGAATGATCACCTCTATCCATTACCCCATGCACCCGATTGTCCGTCAATTGATCGGCAACCATTACACATCGATAGCAAAGAATGCAACGATTCATGTGCAATTGAATATTCGGACCAATATCTTCTGGCTCAAAAGTTCTCTTTTCTTCAACGAATCTCGTTTCTGATTTTCCATGCTTGAAACTCAAATTCTGCAAATCACATTCTCCCGCTTGATCGCAAACAGGACAATCTAAAGGGTGATTTATCAACAAGAATTCGGTCACCGATTTTCTCGCTTCCGTTACTCTTTCCGATGATTTGCTGTTTACTTCCATTCCGTCCTGGCAACCCGTTACACAAGATGCCATTAATTTTGGCATTGGTCTTGGGTCTGCTTCACTTCCTTTGGCAACTTCTACTAAACAACAACGACATTTTCCGCCGCTACCTTCTAATTTTGAATAATAGCACATCGCTGGAGGAACGCTTTCGCCTCCAATCATACGAGCTGCTTGCAGGATTGTTGTTCCTGGAGCTACTTCAATCTCTTGACCGTCTATAGTTACTTTCATTTTTATTTGGTTTAAAGTTTCAGGTTAATGTTTAAAGTGATTAGACTTTGATAATTCACTGAAAATTTAGGTACTACTTTTCTATTACTTTATGACGTTAAGACTTTTGACTTAACAAAAGGCTCATTCACAAAGTGATCTCTATTTTTTATTTTTTCTGGGAAACGAATGTGATACTCAAATTCATCTCTAAAATGACGAATCGCTGCTGCCACAGGCCATGCTGCCGCATCACCTAATGGGCAAATCGTATTTCCTTCAATTTTGCTTTGAATACTCAAAAGCAACTCGATATCTTCCTCACGTCCGTGACCGTTTTCAATTCTATGCAATACTTTTTCCATCCAACCTGTTCCTTCTCGGCAAGGCGAACATTGCCCACAGCTTTCATGGTGATAAAATCTTGAGAAATTCCATGTGTTTCTAACAATACAAGACGTATCATTATAGACAATAAATCCTCCAGAACCGAGCATTGAGCCAGATACAAATCCACCATCACTTAGGGATTCATAAGACATTAGACGGTCTTCCCCGTTGGCTGTTTTATAAATTAAATGCGCTGGCAAAACAGGTACAGAACTTCCTCCTGGAACAAATGCTTTCAAAGGTCTATCGGAACTCATTCCGCCTAAATATTCGTCAGAATTCATAAATTCATAAACACTTAGACCCAATTCAATTTCATATACTCCAGGGTTTTTGATGTGTCCCGAAGCCGAAATTAATTTGGTTCCCGTAGAACGGCCAATTCCTATTTTTGCATAATCGGCACCCGAATTATTTACAATCCAAGGCACAGCTGCAATAGTTTCAACGTTGTTCACCACGGTTGGATTAGACCAAAGTCCCGAAACTGCAGGAAATGGCGGCTTGATTCGAGGATTTCCTCTTTTTCCTTCCAACGATTCTATCAATGCGGTTTCTTCTCCACAAATATAAGCTCCAGCTCCAATTTGAACATACAATTCCAAATCATAGCCTGATCCTAATATATTTTTTCCTAAAAAACCAGCTGCTTTTGCTTCGGCGATGGCTCTTTCTAATATTTTATAAACCCACATATATTCTCCACGAATATAGATATAGGATAAATTTGCTCCCAAGGCAAAACTAGAAGTGATCATTCCTTCAATCAATAAGTGAGGAATAAATTCCATCAAATAGCGGTCTTTGAAAGTCCCTGGCTCTGACTCGTCTGCATTGCAAACTAAGTGTCTTGGTTTTCCTGATTTTTTGTCAATGAAACTCCATTTCATTCCTGCTGGAAAACCGGCACCACCACGACCACGAAGCCCCGAAGTTTTTACTTCTTCTACAACTTCATCTGGGGTCATTGTTTTTATTGCTTTTTCCACAGAAGCATAACCCCCATTTTGACGGTATACTTCGTAGGTTCTAATGCCAGGAACATTTATTTTGTCTAATAATATTTTTTGTGACATATTATTTATCGTGTAACGTAATTTTATCTTCTTTACAATCAACAATCAATTGATCGATTTTTTCTTTGGTTAGATGCTCTTTATAGTAATCTCCAAGTTGCATCATCGGAGCATATCCACAAGCACCAAGACATTCCACACCTCTCACCTCAAAAAGGCCGTCGGCGGTTGGTTCTCCTACTTTAACGCCTAATTTCTCGCATGTATAATCCATCAAATCTTCTACGCCATTCAAACAGCAAGGGGAGGTTTGACAAAATTCAAACATATATTTCCCAATAGGTCTTTGATTGAACATCGTATAAAAAGAAACAACTTCATAGACTTCAATTGGTTTGAGTCTCAAAATTTCGGCTACTTTATCCATTAATTCGATGCTCAACCAATTGTCGTGAGCATCTTGAACTTCGTGCAAAACAGGCAATAAAGCCGATTTTATTTTGTCTTCAGGATAATGGCTAATCAATTCATTGATGCGAACCATCAACGATTCTGTGATATTTATTTCTTGTTTGTAATGTGTATGTTCCATTTTTTATTATTTTGAATTTTGAATTTTCAATGAAATCAGATCATTAATAATTCAAAATTTATAATTTTTATGCGTCTAATTCTCCTGCTATAACATTCAAACTCGACAATATTACAATTGCATCTGAAAGCATCGATCCTTTTATCATTTCAGGATAGGCTTGATAATAAATAAAGCAAGGTCTTCTGAAATGCAATCTATAAGGTGTTCTGCTGCCATCGGTTACTAAATAAAAACCAAGTTCGCCGTTTCCGCCTTCTACCGCATGATAGATTTCTGCTACGGGAACTGGCACTTCGCCCATTACAATTTTGAAATGGTAAATAAGCGATTCCATATTGTTATAAACATCTTCTTTTGGAGGTAAATAATAATCAGGAACATCTGCATGATAAGGGCCTTCTGGCATTTTTGCTAATGCTTGTTTGATGATGCTAATGCTTTCCCAAACTTCTGCATTACGAACACAAAAACGATCATACGTATCGCCCGATTTTCCTACTGGTACAATAAAATCAAAATCTTCATAGGAAGAATAAGGTTGCGCCACCCGAACATCATAATCTACTCCTGCTGCTCGAAGATTTGGACCTGTAAACCCATAGGCCATTGCTTTTTCGGCGGTGATTGCACCTACGTTTACGGTTCTATCAATAAAAATTCTGTTTCTTTCAAATAGGTTTTCGAACTCTTTCCAAGCGATTGGAAATTCTTCTAAGAAAACGTCTAATTTTCGGAAAGCTTCTGGCGACCAATCTCTTTCGAAACCGCCAATTCTCCCCATATTTGTCGTTAATCTAGCACCACAAATTTCTTCATATATTTCATATACTTTTTCTCTAAATTGAAATACATAAAGAAAACCAGTATAGGCACCAGTATCTACTCCTAGAATAGAATTGCAAATCAAGTGATCGGTAATTCTAGCCAATTCCATTACGATAACTCGAAGATATTGAGCTCTTTTTGGCACTTCGATATCTAATAATTTTTCTAATGTCATCCACCAACCCATATTATTGATAGGGGAAGAACAATAGTTCATTCGATCGGTTAGCGGCGTGATTTGATAAAAAGGACGATTTTCGGCAATTTTCTCAAATGCTCTATGAATGTATCCAATTGTAGGTTCGGCTTCCAATATTCGTTCGCCGTCCATCAATAGGATATTCTGAAAAATTCCGTGAGTTGCTGGGTGAGTTGGGCCTAAATTAAGAATCGAAAGCTCGCTTCCGTCTTCATTAAGTCGATTTTTTATAATCTCAGCATATCGATGCTCTGGTGGTAATAATAGTTCTGACATTTATTGAATGTGAAAAATTATATTTTTAGTAATTGTCTATTGTTCTTCCAAAAAAACGGTCGTCTTTGTCCGTTCTTCCGCCATCTTCCATCGGAAATTCTTTTCGCATTGGAAACGAGATCATTTCGTCCATATTCAAGATACGTTTCAATTGTGGGTGTCCGATAAAATTAATTCCATAAAAATCATAAGTCTCTCTCTCCATCCAGTTTGCTGAAGGAAAAATAGTAGAGACTGTTTTTATTTCTGGAGAATTTCCATCAAGGAATACTTTCAATTTTAACCGCACATTATCCACCCAATTATGAAGGTGATAAACAACTGCAAACTGACTGTTTGTTTCGTTTTCAGGATAATGAATTCCGCATAAATCGGTAAGAAAATTGAAACGTAAAGTTTCGTCATTTTTAAGAAAAAGCAAAACCGCAGTAATTTTATCGGAAGCTACTTCAAGCGAGAAAATAGATTTTTCTTGATTGAAATTAAAAACGCTTTCGCCAAATGTTGCAGTTAATTTATCTTGAATTTGAGTGGTTTCTAGAGCCATTATTTTATGTTATAAGAAGCTAATAATTCTTGATATTCTGGCGAACTTCTTCTGCGAACAGATTCGTTTTTTACAATTTCTTGCAATTTCATTACGCCATCTACAATTTGTTCTGGTCTTGGAGGGCAACCTGGCACATAAACATCAACGGGAATCACCTTGTCTATTCCTTGAAGAACGGAGTAGGTGTCAAAAATTCCTCCAGACGATGCGCAGGCACCAACGGCAATAACCCATCTAGGTTCTGACATTTGCTCATATACTTGACGTAGAATGGGTGCCATTTTTTTAGAAATAGTTCCCATCACTAAAAGCATATCGGCTTGACGAGGAGAAAAACTCACTCTTTCTGAACCGAAACGGGCTAAATCATAGTGTGATGCCATCGTGGCCATAAATTCTATTCCACAACAAGACGTGGCAAACGGCAATGGCCAAAGCGAATTTGCTCTTGCTAATCCGACAACATCATTTAGCTTTGTGGCGAAGAAACCTTCTCCTACAACTCCTTCTGGTGCTTCAACCATTTTTATTTTAGACTCAGTCATTTGTTTTATTTTAAATTATAAAATTGAAAAAATCAATATAATTCAACATTAAAATAATTATTTTATTCCCACTCTAGGGCTTTCTTTTTTACGATATAGAAAAAGCCTACTAAAAGCAAAAGCATGAAAATCACCATTTTTATCATTCCTTCAATTCCTAGTTCTTTAAAGTTGATTGCCCAAGGATATAGGAATATCACTTCTACATCAAAAAGAACGAAAAGGATAGCGACCAAAAAATATTTTACAGAAAACGGAATTCTTGCATTTCCCACTGATTCAATCCCACATTCGAAGTTTACATCTTTGTGTTGTGATTTTCTTTTTGGCCCCAAAAAGCTAGAAACGATAATGGTTCCAACGACAAATCCAACGGCAAGAAGAAATTGCATCAGAATAGGAAAATAGCTTAGTTGATTTGTTTGCATGTGCTTACTATTTTGACTTTTAAAAATTACATGCAAAGGTAAGTTTTCAATAATTAATTACCAATACAATACTCAAAATTCATTTTCTTTTTTTTTGCCTCAAACCTAATTTTTATTAATTATAAATAAGCAAGAATTTTATTTAAGGACAAACGATAACAAAAAAAAACGTCCCGATAATTTCGGGACGTTAATACACTCTAGGTAACAAAAATAATATATATATTTTTAGTCTTCAAGAACTGCTACTTGAGCAGCTACTTTACCTTTTCTTCCTTCTTCTTCTTCATAACTAACTCTGTCACCTTCACGAAGTTCTTCCGCTCTGATTCCTGAAGCATGTACGAAAATGTCTTTACCTGTTTCTTCATCTGTAATGAATCCGTAACCTTTTGATTCATTGAAAAATTTAACTGTACCTGTACGCATTGTAATAATAATAATAATTTATAATGTGACAAATGTAAACTTATTTATAATACGAAATTCAATCCAATTAATTTTTTTTGCAAAAATATTGATATTCAACGTTTTCGAACATTTTTTTTCGATAAAATGCGGAATAGTACTTTCTATTTTTCCTGCATTTAGGATTAAATTTTTAATAGTCAGATTTATAGGGATAGTTGAAATAGGCTTGAATTAGTATCAAAAAACTAGAAAGCAAAATTATAGATCAAAAAAAAAGCCCCAATCCTGAATGAAATGGGGCGTATTTTAATTTTAAATCTATTTCACATCTAGTTGAATATGCAGTTCGTTCAGCTGGGTGTTATCGATTATTGATGGGGCATCAATCATCACATCGCGACCAGAGTTGTTTTTTGGAAAAGCAATAAAATCTCGAATTGTTTCTTGTCCGCCCAAAATGGCAACTAATCGGTCCAATCCAAACGCTAATCCACCGTGTGGGGGAGCTCCAAATTGAAACGCGTCCATCAAGAAACCAAATTGTTCTTTGGCACCTTCTTCGGTGAAACCTAAATATTTGAACATTAATTGTTGCGTTGCTTTATCGTGAATTCTAATCGAACCGCCGCCTATTTCGTTTCCGTTCAAGACCATATCATAGGCATTGGCTCGTACTTTTCCTGGATTGGTTTCTAGCAAATGCATGTCTTCTGGTTTTGGTGAGGTAAACGGGTGGTGCATTGCGTGATAACGACCTGTCTCTTCTTCAAATTCTAATAATGGAAAATCGACTACCCAAAGTGGGGCAAATTCTGCTGGATTTCTCAAGCCTAAACGTGTAGCCAATTCCATTCGCAAAGCCGAAAGTTGGGTTCTTGTTTTGTCGGCTGGGCCAGAAAGAACAAAAATCATATCGCCTGGTTTTGCACCTGTAATTTTGGCCCAATTTGCCAAATCGTCTTGGTCATAAAATTTATCTACTGATGATTTATAGGTTCCGTCTTCGTTGCATTTTACATAAACCATTCCTAAAGCCCCAATTTGAGGGCGTTTCATCCAGTCTATTAGCGCGTCAATTTCTTTACGGGTATATTCACTTGTTCCAGGTGCCGCAATTCCAACTACTAATTCGGCGGTATTAAAAACTGGAAAATCTTTGTGTTGAGCAACTTCGTTTAACTCGCCAAACTCCATTCCGAAGCGGATATCTGGTTTGTCATTTCCGTAGGTTTTCATGGCATAATCATAGGTAATTCTTGGAAACTTCTCTACTTCGATACCTTTTATTTCTTTCAATAAATGACGTGTCAATCCTTCAAAAACATTCAAAATGTCTTCTTGTTCAACAAATGCCATTTCGCAATCAATCTGAGTGAATTCGGGTTGTCTATCGGCACGTAAATCTTCATCACGGAAACATTTCACGATTTGAAAATACTTGTCCATTCCGCCCACCATCAATAATTGTTTGAAGGTTTGAGGCGATTGTGGCAATGCATAAAATTGTCCTGCATTCATTCGGCTTGGCACCACAAAATCTCTTGCTCCTTCTGGAGTTGACTTGATTAAATAGGGAGTTTCTACTTCGCAAAAATCCAAATCAGAAAGATATTTTCTTACTTCCATGGTCACTTTATGGCGAAAAAGCAAGTTGTTTTTCACAGGATTTCTCCGAATATCGAGATAGCGGTATTTCATTCTGATGTCTTCGCCGCCGTCAGTATCATCTTCGATAGTAAAGGGAGGCGTCAAAGCAGCGTTTAGAATTGTCATTTCTGAGACCAAAATTTCGATGTCGCCAGTTGCCATATTTGCGTTTTTTGATTCCCGCTCAATAACGGTTCCTTTCACTTGGATTACAAATTCGCGACCGAGAGTTTTTGCCAATTCAAAAATCGATTTTTCGGTACGACTTTCGTCAAATAACAATTGCGTTATGCCATAACGATCCCTCAAATCTACCCAATTCATAAACCCTTTGTCTCTCGATTTCTGAACCCAGCCAGCAAGTGTAACTTCTTTATTTATGTGAGCAGCGTTCAATTCGCCACAAGAATGACTTCTATACATTTTCAAAATTTTATGCCACAAATTTAAGACTAATTATGAATATATGAATACCGAAAATTGAAAGATTAGAAAATCGATTTAAATCGGGTTTAAAAACGCCTAAAAGCAGTAATTATTTTGGGAGTTATTTTTGCTGTTGGAGTGAGGACAACGGAAGCCATTCTGAGGAGGTAGGGGGGAGCAAACCCAATGGTTATGATTTATTGCTTCAGGAATTCAGACTCATATAGTTTTGGTGAGAGACTGGCTTTGCAAATGTAACTACAAATAGCAATAAAAGATTTTTCGAAACTGTTAAATTTTCAAAAAAAGATTTTTATTGCATTTCCTTGTCAGGAGTGGGTTCAGGAGGGTTTTTCGGGACGATTTTTGAGCTAAAAAAAGGTGATTCTGTGGCTAAAATACAGTCGTTTTTAAAGTCGAATTTTGTTCGAAAATCGCTCTTTGAACCGCAAGCCGCGTGAAGGATAAAAGCGAAAAGCCCACAGCCATGTGGAGCGATAGCGGAACCTGGCGAGGACTTGTAGCGGATAGCCTGACCGAGTTTTGTGATGGCTTCTTGGTGTGTAATGGCGTTCTAAACGAGGGCACGCCCCAAAAAAAATCCCTGCTTTTATAGAACAGGGATTTAGTATTGGAGTGAAAATGATTTATATTTCGGTTGCTCTGGCGGTTCTCTTGTCGCGTAACCAGTATTTTGTTCGTTTGACTAGATAGAACATCACTGGCACCATAACGAGGGTTAGTACCGTGGCGTAGGTCAGCCCGAAGATGATGGTCCACGCTAATGGCCCCCAGAAAACAACGTTGTCTCCGCCGACATAGATATGTGGATTGAGGTTGGTTACCAATGAGAAAAAGTCGAAATTGAGTCCGATTGCCAACGGGATTAATCCTAAAATTGCGGTTAATGCGGTTAGTAAAACGGGTCTCAAACGGGATTTTCCTGACTGTATAATAACGTGTTTTATTTCGGCAATGGTTAGATCATCGTGCGAAGTTTGTTTGTTTTCGATTACTTTTTCGTCTAATAATAGCACGAAGAAATCCATCAAAACGATTCCGTTTTTCACCACAATTCCAGACAGGGCGATGATTCCCATCATGGTCATTAGTATTACGAAATCCATTCCTGCAAATACATATCCGTAGAAAACACCGCTGAAACTCAGTAGGACAGTGAACATGATGATGGCGGTTTTGGACAAGGAATTAAATTGTAAAACAATGATAATCGTGATGCTTGCCAAGGCCAAAAGTAAGGCACCAAACAAGAAACTGGAATCTTTTTTCTGTTGTTCTTGCTCTCCCGAAAAGGAATAGGTGATGTCGCCCGCCATTTTATAGTTGGCCGATTTTAGGGCGTCTTCGATTTGTTTTGTAATTCCGTCTCCATTTGCGCCTGTCAACACATTAGAATAGATGGTCATTATTCGTTTTGAATTCTTGCGTTTTATTTGGTTGAACGTGAATTTTTTCTCGGTTGTTGCCAATGCAGAAATTGGAACTTGGATAATTTGTCCGTTGTTTTGGTTTCGGAAAGTTACGGGTTGATTGAACAAAATACTTTCGTTTTTTCGTTGGTCTTCCTGCAAACGCATGACAATATTATAGTCGTCTTTTCCTTCTTTGTAGGTTGAGATTTCTTGTCCATAAATGGCTCTACGCATCGTGAAACCTAATTGCCCTGTGCTTGCACCGAGACTTCCGATACCGACACGATCGACATTTACTTCTAGTTCTGGACTTTCTTTATTGACATCGATATTTAATTTTTCGATGCCTTCTATGTTTTTCGAGTTGATGAAAGTGATGACTTTATTGGCTTCGACCAACATTTCGTCATAGTTTGATCCTGACAATTGCAAACTAATTGGATAACCAGAAGGGGGTCCGTTTGCATCTTTTTCGACAATGATTTTTGCCCCTGCAATTGCTTTTACTTTGGAACGAATTTCTTCTAGAATGTCATCTGTGTTTACGCCTTTTCTATAGTTGAATTCCGTAAAATTCACGGTTACTTTTCCTTTATAGGGAGTTTCGGATTGGTTTCCAGAATCTACATTTGGGTTTCCAGCGCCTTTTCCTACTTGCGAAACGATACTTTCGGCCAAATAGTTTTTATCATTTTCGACATATTTTCCTATAATTTCAATGACTTGTTTTTCTACAAATAAATTGGCTTTATTGGTTTTTTCAATTTCTGTTCCTTGCGGATATTCGATATAAACAATCGCTTGATTTGGAATGTTTTTTGGAAAAAACAAAACGTTTCTAGGGAAAATTCCTAAAAGAACAAACGAGACAAACAATAAGACAATAATGCCCACTAATGCAATTAATGCTCTTTTTCCTGTTAGGATTTTGCTTAGAAAAATCTGATATTTTTTCTCCAAACTCGGAAAAAAACTGTGCTGGAAATCTTGTGTCCATTTGAAAAGAAATAAATGATAGGACCACATTAGGACCAATGCAATAATGATTAAATGCCCGATGGCTTTCATCCAAGTGGTATCGTTTATATTGCCTGGAATTATGAATAATAATCCCGAAACGATGAATATTATCGAGTATTTTTTTAGGGCTTTTTTAGAGATATTTCTATCTTCAATATCCATAAAACCACCTGTCATTGCGGCGTTGATTATCATCGCTACAAATAATGATGCTCCCAAAACACAAGACAATGTAATTGGGAAATATATCATGAATTTCCCAACGGTTCCTGGCCATAAAGCCAACGGAATAAAAGCGGCCAAAGTTGTTGCAGTGGAAGAAATTACGGGCCAAGCGATTTCGCCAATACCGATTTTGGAGGCTTCAATTCGCCCTAAACCTTTTTTCATGTTGGCAAAAACGTTGTCAACAACTACAATTCCGTCATCGACTAAAAGGCCTAATCCCATAACGAGTCCAAACAAAACCATCGTGTTCAACGTGAAACCAAATGCGGATAAAATTGCAAATGCCATCAACATAGAAAGCGGAATTGCAGCTCCAACAAACAAGGAATTTCGCAATCCCATGGTGAACATCAACACAATCATTACCAGAATAATTCCGAAAATAATGTGGTTTGATAATTCGTTTACTTGGTGTTCGACTCGGCTCGATTGGTCGTTGGTCATTTTGATATTCAAATCTTTTGGCAACACATTTTCTTGTGCTTTTGCCACAATTTCTTTGACCTGATCCAATGCCGAAATCATGTTTTGACCTGCCCGTTTTTTTACATTTAGCATCACCACTTCTTGACCACTTTCGCGAGCGTAGGTCGTTTTTTCTTTTTCTTTGAAGTTGATAACTGCAATATCTTTTAGATAAACCGTTCCTCCGTAGGATTTTACAACTACATTTTCAAGGTCTTTAGGATTTTTTATTTCACCGACAATTCGGATATTGTTTCGTGATCCTTGCGAGATTAAATTTCCACCCGAAAGGGTCATATTTTCATATTTCACCGCATTTTGTATATCGTCAAAACTCACTTTTGCGGCGTTCATTTTGAAAACATCAATAGCAATTTCGACCTCTTTATCATCAACACCAAGAATTTCTACTTTTTTAACTTCTGGGACATTTTCAATCTCGTCTTTTAGATATTCGCCATATTTTTTGAGTTGCTGCGTAGTATAATTTCCTTTCAAATTGATATTCAAAATCGGCACTTCTTCCGAAATATTGATATTAAAAATGCTCGGTTCTACCTTGCTACCATTGTCTAGATTAGGCCAATCGGTATCGGCTTTCGCCAAATCGGCTTTGTCTTTAATTCGGATTTTAGCTTCCTCGATAGAGATTTTTTGTTCAAATTCTACGACTACAATTCCGTAATCTTGAAACGAACTGGAAGTTACTTTTGTCACTCCCGAAATATTTTTAAACTGATCTTCTAGTGGTTTTACCACCAGTTTTTCGACATCTTCTGAAGAATTTCCAGGGAATACGGACGATACATAAATTTTGTTTTCTAATATTTCAGGAAAATCTTCGCGAGGCATATTGACATAGGCCATCGTTCCTGAAACAATAATTATAAAGGTTAGGATATAAACCGTAATTCGGTTATCTACTGCCCAACTCGAAATGCTAAATTCTTTTTTTTGATGACTCATTATATAAGAGTTATTTTAAATTTAATAGTTGCCAATTTTGATTTTCCTTTTCGGGATTTTTAGAAATTTAGTTTCATTCCTTCCGAAACCGTATTCACACCATCACTTACAATTACTGCTTTTGGGGCAATTCCGTCTAAAATTTCGGTAAAATTTTCAGATGTTTTTCCCACTTTTACCATCACTTTTTTGGCAATTCCTGTTTTGTCTTTTATAGAAGTAGCCTCAAAAATAAATTGGTTTCCATCTGCATCTTCCTGAATCACATTTGAAGGAACTACAACCGCCTTAGCATTTGTATAATCTACAATTTTCAGTTTTGCTACTTGGTTTGGACGCAATAAATTGTCTGTGTTAGGCACAGAAACTTCAATGCCAAAACTTCTATTATTTGGGTTTATGTTGTTTGCAACTTGACGAATTTTACCAACATAGGTTTTTCCTAAAGAAGTTAAAAACACATTTACGGCAGTCCCAACTTTTAGTTTTCCTATATAGCTTTCAGGCACTTCGGTAGAAACATACATATTATTCAAATTCACAATTCGCATTAATCCTTGTCCTGGGCCAACAACTTGTCCTTTTTCGGCAAGCACCTCGTCAATCACACCAGAAAACGGAGCAATAATTCGTGTTTTTCCCAATTGAGCTTTCATTTGAGAAACAGCTTTTTGCTGACTCACCATATTGGTTTGTGATTGCAAATACTGAATTTCGGAACCAATTTTTTGATCCCATAAACGTTTTTGTCTTTCAAAAGTTGTTTTTGCCAAAGCCAATTGTGTTTCCATTTGTGCCAATTGCTGACTCAAACCGCCATCGTCAATAGTGCCAAGAACTTGCCCTTTGCTTACTTTTTGACCTGCTTTTATATTTAATGTATTCAAAATCCCAGAAAATTGAGGATAGATAATCAGATTTTCTTTTGTGTTCACGCTACCTTGAATTTCTAGATAGTGACTAAAAACAGTGTCCTTCACCACCGATACTGAAACCAAAGCTTCTGTCGATTTTTTTATGTCTAAAACAGCAATTGCATCGTCTAGTTTTGTTAATTCAGCTTGCAATTCAGCTCTTTTTGCTTTTATCGAAACCAAGTTTTTTGAAGCGATTAATGAATCAATATTTCCATTTTCTTCTTTCTTTCCGCAAGAAAACAATAGTGTTGTCAAAAGGGTAATAAATAGTATTTTTTTCATTTTTATTTGAATATTATAAGTGTTATTTTGAATTTATTATTTTTTCTAAAGCTGCTTTTTTGTTAATGATATTTACCATCGACTGCAAATAATTTTGTTGTGCGGAATAGAGTTGTCTTTGTGCTTCGCTAAAATCGAAGCTAGACGAAAGTCCTTCCGTAAATTTGATTTGTTGCTTTTTTTCAATTCTTTCGGCAAGATTCAAATTTGTTCTTGCAGTGGCATATTCTTCAATGCTAAATTCATATTGACTCAGCGCATTTTCATATTGAAGTTTTAGTTTTTGTGAGGTTTCAATCAAATCTGTTTTTGATTTTTCATAAGCAATTTTGGCCTGTTGTGTTCTAGCACTTCTAGCTAAACTGCTAAAAATCGGAATGTTCAAATTGACACCTACATTAGAATAATTCAGCCACCTTTGATTGGAAGTAAAAAATTGAAATTCGTTTCCAAAGGCGTTATAACCAAAGTTCAAATTTGCCGAAAGCGAAGGCAATGCTTTGTTTTTCTGTAGTTTATATTCTAATTTCCGTTGCTCTTGAAAATTTAAAGCCATCTGGTAGTTCACATTTTTTTCTAAAGAAAATCCTCCTTTTGAAAAAGAAGTGTCAAGATTTCTAATCGTTAATGTGTCTAGTTTGTCTGTCAGCAACAAATTATCATCAATAGAAAGTCCCAAAGTAATTTTCAACATTTTTGAGCTAATTTCTAGCAATCTTTTCACATTGTTTAAATTACTTTTCACAGTCGAAAGCGTGATTTGAAGCTGTTCTACATTTTCTTCTTCTATTAATCCGTTTTTGAAAATTTCGTTAGTTTCAAATAATGTTTTTTCCAAAATCGCTTTGTTTTTTTCTAAAATCAAAATACTTTCATTTGCCAAAAGCACATTTCCATAAGCATTAATAACCAGCTCTCTAATGTCGGTTGCGGTTTTTTGTTTGGCATTTTGATAAAACTTTAAGTAAGTTTTTGAAGCCTGCAAAGCAACAATATAGGAACCATCAAAAAGCAATTGACTCAATGAAGTTCTGGCGTTCATATTGTTTTTTGTACCAAAAGCAATTTCTTGAAATTCTCCTGGATTTCCGCCGAAAAATTGTGCAGGAATTAGTGATTTCTGCAATTCGATATTATTTTGAAAATCAACACTTCCGTTAATTTGTGGTAATCCCATTGCGGTGGTTTCCCATTTTTTCTGTTTGGCCGATGCGATATCTCGTTCGGCGTTTATGGCGGTATAATTATTGGTCAACGCGTGACTAATTGCCTCGTCTAAACTATAAGAATAGCTTTTTGGCTTTTCTTGCGAATAGAGTACACTCGTCATCGACAATAGGAAAATTAAAATGGTTTTTTTCATTATTTTTCTAGATTCATTAATTGTTTTTCTAATTCTTTTACGCCAAATTCAGTGGCAATTGCTCGGGTGTGATATTCTAAAATCTCTAGCTCTAATTTTTGGGCTTCTTTTTCGGAAATGATAATTCCTTTTATACCAAAAATCAAAGTATAATGAAATTTTGCTATGCTATCAATGTTTATTCCCTCTCGATAAAGTCCTTGTTTGATTCCTTTTATTATATTTTGCTTAAAAACCGTATCACATTCTTCGATTTCTCGATTAATAATAGTTTCATAAATGGAAGGGTAATGTTTCTTTAGTTGATAAACGGGCGAATTATCAGCAGATTTAAACATGTCTTTGAACATCTTTCTAATTTCAAAATTCTCTTCAATTGCATTGTAATTTTTAAGTACAATTTCATTAATAATTTCGTGAATTTGATAATGAAACATAGAAGTTGTTTCCTCAATTAGAAGTTCTTTATTATCAAAAAATTTATAAATGGTTTTCTTAGAAATACACATTTCACAGGCAATATCATCCATAGTAACGCTCTTAAAACCTAGTTTTAAAAACATATTAGTTGCCGTTGAAATTATTTTTTCTTTCATAAAAAAGGAATTTGCTTACCAATTTTTTGCAAATTTAATACGGAAACTTTGAATGCCAAAATAGTTTCCAACGTTTTTACATTTATTTAACATTTGGACTATTTATTGCATTAGATGTAAAGATTTTTGAGTTTCTTTGTGATAAATTATTTTATAATATAGAAATTTGCAACTTGATTAATCATCAAATATTTAATAGTAAACCTATGCATACAATTTCGGAATATCAAGACTTTTTTGTTAGTTACCTAGAAGCACAAAACCCTTCAAAGGAACCAAAGAATTTGTATGACCCTATTAATTATATTTTGGGACTTGGAGGAAAAAGAATGCGTCCTGTTTTGACATTATTAACCGCCGAAATTTTTAATTCAGATTATAAAAAAGCATTACCTGCATCGATGGCTGTTGAGGTTTTTCATAATTTTTCTTTGGTTCATGATGATATCATGGACGATGCTCCACTTCGCCGTGGAAAAGAAACAGTCCATGAAAAATGGGATATCAATACAGGCATTTTATCTGGAGATGCCATGCTCATTTTGGCCTATCAATATTTTGAACAATATGATCCTTCTACATTTAGAGAATTAGCAAAACTTTTTAGCAAAACAGCTTTGGAGGTATGTGAAGGACAGCAATGGGACGTTGATTTTGAAACACGATCAAATGTTACTATTCCAGAATATTTGAAAATGATAGAATATAAAACTGCCGTTCTTGTTGCAGCGGCAATGAAAATGGGGGCTATAATTGCAGAAACTTCGGAAGATAATCAAATAGCAATTTATGATTTTGGACTCAATTTAGGCATAGCATTTCAATTGCAAGATGATTATTTAGACGCTTTTGGCAACCCAGAAACCTTCGGAAAACAAGTGGGCGGCGATATTATAGAAAACAAAAAAACCTATTTATATCTAAAAGCAATTGCCCATTCTGACAAAAAAATTGCCGAACAGTTGCAGCAATTATTCTCAATAAATTCTAAAGAAAACGAAGATAAAATTAATGCTGTAAAAACGATATTTATCGATTCGGGAGCTGCCGAAGCCACTCAAGAAGCCATTCGGTTTTATACCTTTAGAGCATTTGAAACCCTAGAGAAATTAAATATTTCTAGTGATAAAAAAAGTATATTACGAGTTTTTGGAGAAAAATTAATGAGTAGAAATGTCTAGTTTTGTTGCCCCAATATCGACCGATACATTACTCACCGAAGCAGCACAAGAACAATTATATGAAAAATTGATTGAGCAAATCAATAAGGATTTTAATTTAGCTAACGAGCCCATCGATTTGACCGCAAATATAAGTCCCGCCGAATTGAAAGCACAGCTTCACGAAAAAATTTATCGATTAATTCAATACAAATTTGCCGAATATTTGAGTCTGCTTTATATAGTTGACGTTGCTGAAGACCAAATAAAAAAGCTAGATGGATCGGACATTATGGATTTGTCTGAGAAGGTATCTTTTTTGATTTTAAAACGAGAATGGATGAAAGTTTGGTTTCGCAATAAGTATTAGATTAGAAATAGACTCTAAAAAACGGGGTAAAAGCGGCATCATAAACCAAATCATTAGCATTATATAAAAGGTTATATCGAATACCTAAAGTGACCTTGCCTGTTCGATAACCCGCACCAAGCAACAATCCAGTGTTCCAAAAATTGTCTTTGATATTGTTTTGACCTTCATTGCTATAGGTTCTGTTTACTCTCAATTGTTCTAGCTCTAATGAAAGCTGAATCACTTCAATAGGGTTGAAAATTCCAATTAAACTTCCTCCATAGATTAAGGAGTAATAATTTCCTTTTGAAGAAACCAAACTGCCTTGTAGCCCAATTCCAGTAGCAAAAAAATCATTAACAGGGTAGATAGCACTAGGGGCGAGAATGATATTAGTAAAATCATTTCCGATATTTAAACCAAAGGCTCCGCCATATTCAATTTTTTTTAAAAAAGCGTTTTTTGTTTTAGGGGCAGGAATCTGGTTTTGGGAAAAAGAAAGGAGCGATAAAAAGGCAAATACAAAAGTGATATTCTTTTTTAACATTGGAGATTGGTTTTTAATTAATTTTTTAGAATAAAATAGCATTTATTCTACAAATCTAATTAAAAAGTATGATGATTATATATCATTTATTGTACTTTTGCAGAACAATTTTATAAATCAGGATATTCAATAAAAAATATGGATAGGTTTTCCTTTTTAAACGCAGCACATTCCGAATTTTTCGATCAATTATATGAGCAATATCTAACAAATCCAGATAGCGTAGAGCCTAGTTGGAGAAGTTTTTTTCAAGGTTTCGACTTTGGTATGGCTACCTATAATGATGCAGAAATATCAGAAAACACATTTGTGCCTCAACAAAACGCACAAGCTTCAGAAAAACTTCAAAAAGAATTTAATGTTATTCGATTGATAGATGCGTATCGTTCGAGAGGTCATTTGTTTACAAAAACAAACCCAGTTCGAGATAGAAGAAACTATTATCCAACATTAGATTTAGATAATTTTGGTTTGTCAAGTGCCGATTTGACTACTGTTTTTGATGCTGCAAAAATATTAGGGCATCAGCCTTGCACGCTTCAACAAATTCTTGACCATCTTGAAAACGTATATTGCCAGCACATCGGGATTGAGTATATGTATATGAGAAGTCCTGATATTATTCAGTGGATTCAAAACAAATTGAACACAAACGATAATCTTCCTAATTTTAATTTAGAAGAAAAGAAAATAATTTTAGACAAGCTCAACCAAGCAGTTTCGTTTGAAAATTTTCTACACACAAAATACGTAGGACAAAAAAGATTTTCCCTTGAAGGAGGTGAATCAATCATTCCAGCATTAGATGCTTTGATAGAAAAAGCTGCCGATAAAGGAGTAGAGCAGTTTGTTATGGGTATGGCACATCGTGGTCGTTTGAATGTTTTGGCAAATATCTTTGACAAATCAACCCAAGACATTTTTGGGGAGTTTGACGGTAAAGATTATGATCAAGAATATTTTGACGGAGATGTAAAATACCACCTTGGACTTAGTGCTATCAAAAAAACACGTTCAGGAAAAAATATCAATATTAATCTAGCACCAAATCCATCGCATCTTGAAACTGTTGGGGCAGTTATTGAGGGAATAACAAGAGCAAAACAAGAGAAATATTATCCAAATGATTTTTCAAAAGTATTGCCAATTGCCGTTCATGGCGATGCCGCAATTGCAGGACAAGGAATCTTGTATGAAATTGTTCAAATGGCTCAATTAGATGGATATAAAACAGGAGGAACAATTCATATTGTTATAAATAACCAAGTAGGATTTACTACAAATTATTTGGATGCTCGTTCTTCTACCTATTGTACAGATGTTGCTAAAGTGACATTATCGCCCGTTTTGCATGTCAATGCAGACGATGCCGAAGCAGTAGTTCACGCCGTTTCGTTTGCATTAGATTTCCGAATGGAATATGGTCGCGATGTGTTTATTGATCTATTAGGGTATAGAAAGTATGGTCATAATGAAGGTGATGAACCTCGTTTTACGCAACCTGTTTTATATAAAATAATTGCAAAACATAATAATCCTAGAGATATATATGCGGCAAAATTAATAGCCGAAAACGTAATTGACAACAACCACGTCAAGCAACTCGAAGAAGAATATAAATCCAGATTAGAAGTCAACCTAGAAGCTTCTCGCAAGAAAGATTTGACAATAATTACGCCTTTCATGAAAAATGAATGGGAAGGATTTATTCAAGTTACAGATACCCAAATGCTCGAAAAGGTAGATACTTCATTTTCAAAAGAAGGATTAAATAATGTAGCAAACGCAGTATGTAACTTGCCACCAGACAAAAAATTTATTAGTAAAATTCAAAAACTAATAAACGATCGTAAAACAATGTTTTTTGAAACCAATAAGTTAGATTGGTCAATGGCCGAGCATTTGGCTTATGGATCATTAATGATAGAAGGATTTGATGTTAGAATTTCAGGTCAAGACGTAGAAAGAGGAACATTCTCCCACCGACATGCTGTTGTGAAAGTCGAAGATTCGGAAGAAGAAGTAACTTTGCTAAATAACTTGGAAGGGGCAAAAGGTAAATTTCATGTCTATAATTCATTACTATCAGAATATGGTGTGTTGGGATTTGATTATGGATATGCACTTGCAAGTCCAAAAACACTAACCATCTGGGAAGCACAATTTGGAGATTTCAGTAATGGAGCCCAGATTATGATAGATCAATATATTTCTTGTGGCGAAGATAAATGGAACAACCAAAACGGAATAGTATTATTGTTGCCTCACGGATATGAAGGACAGGGAGCCGAACACTCCTCAGGAAGAATGGAGCGTTATTTACAGCTTTGTGCAAGACACAATATGTATGTTGCAGATTGTACCACTCCCGCAAATTTTTATCATTTGTTGAGAAGACAAATGAAAACCAATTTCCGCAAACCACTAATCGTTTTTACTCCAAAGAGTTTATTGCGTGATCCAAGAGTGGTTTCGCCAATAGAAGATTTTTGCAATGGAGCTTTCCAAGAAACTTTTGATGACGAAACAGTGAACAAAAGCGAAGTAAAAACGCTTGTTTTCTGTACAGGAAAATTCTATTATGACCTTACAACAGAAAGAGAAAATAACCAACGAAAAGACGTTGCAATAGTAAGAATAGAGCAATTGTTCCCGTTGCCAGTAGAGCAATTGAGAGCAATTATTGCTAAATATCCAAATGCTGACGACTATGTTTGGGCTCAAGAAGAACCAAAAAACATGGGAGCATATAGTTTTATGTTAATGAACTTTAACCTTGTGAAATGGAGATTAGCTTCACTAAAAGCCTATGCGGCTCCTGCGTCAGGAAGTTATACAAGAGCCAAAAGGCGTCAGGCAGATGCGATAAAAATGGTGTTTGATAAAAATTTATTTAGATAAAAAATATTAAAAAGTAGATAAGATTCATAATTTAAAAGAATAGAAAATGATTTTAGAAATGAAAGTGCCTTCGCCAGGCGAATCAATCAAAGAAGTTGAAATTGCAACTTGGTTAGTAAAAGATGGCGACTATGTAGAAAAAGATCAAGCTATAGCCGAAGTAGATTCAGATAAAGCAACGCTAGAATTACCAGCAGAAGCAAGCGGTATTATAACGCTAAAAGCTGAAGAAGGCGATGCAGTAGCAGTAGGAGCAGTAGTTTGCCTAATTGATACAAGTGCAGCAAAACCAAACGCAACCGAAGGTCAAAAAGCGGAAAGCCCTAAAGTTGATGCACCAAAAGTAGAAGAAAAAATTGCTCCTGTTGCAGCCACCAATTCAACCTATGCTTCTGGAACTCCATCACCAGCAGCACGAAAAATATTAGACGAAAAAAACCTTCCAGCAGAAACAATAGTTGGCACAGGAAAAGACGGACGAATCACAAAAGAAGATGCTATAAATGCTGTTCCTTCAATGGGGACATCTCCTGCAGGAAATCGTGGTTCAGAACGAACAAAATTATCAATGTTGCGTAGAAAAGTTGCCGAAAGATTAGTGGCAGCAAAAAACGAAACGGCCATGTTAACTACTTTTAACGAAGTAAACATGACGCCAATTAATTTAATTAGAAATCAATATAAAGAAGAATTCAAAGCAAAACATGGCGGACTAGGACTTGGCTATATGTCATTTTTTACCAAGGCGGTTACCCGTGCTTTAAAATTATATCCAGACGTGAACTCAATGATAGATGGCGATTATAAAATTGCTTATGATTTTTGTGATATTTCCGTTGCCGTTTCAGGACCAAAAGGATTAATGGTTCCAGTGGTTCGAGGAGCAGAAAACTTGACCTTTAGAGGAGTAGAAGCAGAGATAAAAAGATTAGCAATTCGAGCTCGTGACGGACAAATTACCGTTGACGACATGACGGGCGGAACATTTACTATTTCTAACGGAGGAGTATTTGGAAGTATGTTATCGACTCCGATTATTAATCCTCCGCAATCAGGAATTTTAGGAATGCACAATATTATTGAGCGTCCGATTGCAGTTAACGGAAAGGTTGAAATTCACCCAATGATGTACGTGGCTTTGTCTTATGACCACAGAATTATTGACGGTCGAGAGTCAGTAGGATTTCTAGTTGCTGTGAAAGAAGCATTGGAAAATCCACTAGAATTATTGACGAACATAAAGCGAGACTCAAATACGTTTTCTGTGACTATGGCATCCCCGGTTGCAATGGAGTTAAGCGCAATAACCATCGGCAACAAATCTGTTGGAAAACCTGGGTAGG
>CAIJXW010000024.1 GCA_903824755.1 uncultured Bacteroidota bacterium
AAGCACTAAATGAATTGACAAACTTTTTATCAAATGAATCAAAGTTTATTTGAATTCTTTTTACTTTGGAATAAGTTTCTAATTTAACTAAGGTTTGTCTATACGAATTAAAAGTTGCCTTAGCAATTTTTCTCTTTTTATAATTTAATAATTCATACGCAAAATCAAAAAAAGTCTGAATCGTTTCTTCCTTTTCAACAACAATATTTTTATTTAGCAGTATATCTAAATATGATTTCAATAATTCATTTGTTACAATAACTTGTTCTGAAATATATTTAGAATATTCCTTGCTTAATGATGTGTCAATTAAATTTAATAAATTATTTACTTCACGAGCATTTATCAATAAAGATTTATTTGATTTAACACGCTGTTTAGTAAAGTCCCAATCATCATAACATGCTTTAAAGCCTGTAGAATATTTTAATTTTTTTCCATTATAACTAAAAACCAAATTTATAGGACTTTCCTTTTTTTTGTTCTTTTCCATGTTTACATTTGTCTCTTTAAATGCAAATCGAACTACTCCGGAGCTATTTTTAATTGATTTTTCCATAAATTTAATTATCTATTACAAATATAGAAAAATAATGGGGGACTTGAAAGGGGACTTGAAAATCAATATCCATATTAATATAATTTAATTAAAAAAAGTTAAATTATATTAAAAACAATTGTAAATCAAATGTTTACAAATTAAAAAAAGTAAATCAAATTAAGAGAGATTAATAAAAAAAGGTACTGGAGGTACCACAAAAAACATCCCTAATCACTTACAAATCAAGTAGTTAGGGATTTTTTGTGTTAAATTATTATCCAATATTTAAAAATTCTTCCCGCCTATTTCTTCACCAACTTCAACGTTTGTTCTCTATTGGAACTATCGGTAATTTTTACAAAATAAATACCACGAGGTATTTCACTAATAGAATAGGAATAATCCTCGTCTTGAATTTCTTTAAAGGATTGTATTAGTTGTCCTGAAATTGTGAAAATTTCGACTTTTTTTGTCTTGACAGTAAGCCTAAAATAATCATTTGCAGGATTTGGAAGTAGTGCTAATATTTCCTTGGTATCAAATTCATCTTGATTAAGAGTAGCCGTTTTATTGCCAAAAATTCTATACTGACCCGCAGGAATTGAAATAACCGAAGTTATATTGGTTATATCTAAAGAGCTATTATCCATCAAATTATACCACGTTCCTGGGTATGGAAAATTAGGGTTTATGTTTTGTGCGGCCACCGAAAAATTAGCCAAAATCACAACATTCTTCAATTGAGTTGAAGGCAAAGCATCATTAAAAACATAAATTCGTTGTCTAATATTGCTGCCATCAATGCTAATTGTATAATTTCCTTCAAAAACAGGTTCGTTAATTTTTAGCTGAATCATTTTGGCCCAATCATTATATATCGAAGCTCTATTTGCAATTCCTAACCAATCATTAGTCCATTGAAATTGTTGTTTAGTATCTAATTTACAATCTCCCGTAACAGAATCAAAATCGGTGTTTACTGATCCATTATTACAAGAAAAAATAGAGGCTTCATTTCCTAATTCGGCAAAATGCCAAATCATTTTTGGCCCTGGAATTAATAATGAAGTAGCTCCTATTGCCCCCATTCTAGCCAGTGAATTATTCAAATTATTGAATGGTGGTGATGTCCCTTGGGTGTTTCCATAGGCCATTGCACTATACATCAATCGTTCTTTGTCATGACTTTCTGGGTAGCCTAATAATCTCTTTTCCGAAAAATTTCGACTCAAATGTCCCATTCTAGTGATGTCCGCATTGGTAGAAAACCCTTCTATTAATTGAGTGTAAGGATACGTTAATTCACCCCACATCATGATTCCTTTGCTCGGAGTTTCATTAAGCCTATAATCTGCCCATTGTTTTTCTTCTAAATCACTTCCTAAATGCTCAAAAATGGCATAGTGATTTGGATCTAGCGACCATGAATAATCTGCATAATCCTTTAGTACTGCTACCCTGTCTGCTTGAACAGCATTTGTACAGCCGTCATCACCTGCAGCACAATTTTGAGTAAATCCTTTGGTTAAATCCCAACGAAATCCATCAATTTTATATTCTTGAATCCATTGTTTTATTACCCGTTTTGTATAATATTTTGTTCTAGCTAATGAATGATTAAAATCGGAACCCACACTATAACTGTGTTTTGCAACTTCATTAAAATAGGGGTTTTCCGAACTCGGATCTCCCCAACCATTGCCGTCTGGATCTTTCATCCACATTCTCACCATTGGATTTCTTCCAAAAGCGTGATTTAACGCCAAGTCTAATATCACCGCTATTCCATTTTGATGACACAAATCAACAAACTCTTTCATTTTTTCGGAAGTGCCATAAAATTTATCTAATGCCATGTGAAAGGAAGTATTATAACCCCAGCTTTCATTTCCTTCAAATTCCATTACGGGCATCAGTTCGATTGCATTTATTTTTAGGTTTTTGAAATAATCAATTTTATTAATTAAATCTTGGAAATTTCTATTAACATCAAAATCTCTTATTAATACTTCATAGACCACCAAATCTTCTTTTTTTGGTTTTATAAAATTCGGAACCTGCCAATTATAATTCGTTTGTCCCGTTCTCAAAACGGTCACTTCTCTCTCTTGACCCAGAGGATAAACAGGCATGTTTGGATAGGTAGAGGCAGGAATGTCAGGATCATCATATGGTGATAATACTAAAGTTGAATATGGGTCGGCCGTTTTTACTACCGTTGGCGAATTTGCCGAAGGACTTGCGTCAGCAACCCAATACTGATAACTGTAACTTTGTCCTACTGATAGTCCTGATAATTCATACCAAAATTTGCCTGTTGAAGGGTCTTTTTTCATGGCATAACTTGTATTTGGTTGCCAATTATTAAAAGTTCCTGCAAGATAAACAAAGTCTTTTCCAGGTGCGTCTAAAACTAATATTGCTTTGGTAGGATCTGAAACATAATTGATACCATCTTCTAGCCCAGAACTCATAGCTAGATTTTGTGTTCCAGGGTTTATCATGGCAGTAAATTTTCTGGAAAAAGTTGTTCCTCCTTGTGCAATTCGTAAATCATAATTTCGATCTGCTGTAATATTTGAATCCGTATAAGAAAAACTAGTGCCTGAACTTGAAAAAATACTGGTTCCGTTTGCAAATAAGTTATAGTTTGCAGTCCCATTAGTATTTGTTGCAGTTATATTTAGTGAGCTACCCGAACTCAATATAGATGTGCTATTTACGGATGGTGAGTTTAAAGTTGCTTGAAAAGCACCTACATTGATAAAGTAATCTATTGATTGAAAAGCATTTGTGTCAGATCTAAAAACTATACAAATTTGAGTTATTGCATCTGCGGTAGAAACACCATAATATGCATATAAATTTGGGGAAATCGTAAGGCTATAGGTAGTTCCAGAAACAAAAGTAAGAGCAGGTTGGGTTGAGTTGTTTCCCCACGCTCCTTTAACGTTTTCCCAAGTAATATTGTTGACCGTTACCCCTGTATGGGCATATATGGTTCCCGAATAATTGGATAACCCCGTTCCTGATTTGTTGAAATATATCGTCACACCCTGATTTGCTTCGGGTATATTTGGGCTTGTTGTTACTTGTGAAAAAGAACAGATTGAAATAAAACTTAATAAATAAATTAAAATGTAGTTTACTTTCATGTTTAAATTAATTAAAAAAGGGCTACCCGAAGGTAAGCCCTTTTTATGAATTTATTGCAATTTATTGCAAAGTTAATGTATATGAATATGCTCTTGGATTTGATAAATCCAATTCGATTTTATAAGTACCACCAGTTTCAAGGTTTAGATTACCCCCATTATAAGTGATGTTTTCTCCTGCATATTCTTTGTTCGGATCAAATTTTCCGAAGTTGTTTTCATCTAACCATGAAGTATTTGCTCTAAACTTGAATGCTCCTGCTACTAAAGTTGCAACGGCAGTTAGTTTTTTTGTTGTTGTATTATACACCAACGTAACTTCGTTTGAATTATTCCATCCACCAACAACATCTCCGATAACTCTCCAAGTATATGGAACAAGTGAATAGGTGCGTGTTGCTGTGTTTGCTCGTACTCTATAATAACCCGCCGTTATTCCGATGTTATTTCCTTGTCCAGTTGTAGGCAAAGCTCCTGAAAAACTTCCGTCATCACCAAAAACTCCATGATCCCAATCTGGAGAATCAGTAAATTTAAATCCATTATTTGGAGCCGCTTGATTTGAAGCGAAATAAACATATCCTTCAAAATTTGTTTGTCCGTATCCGCTTGAAGCAACAGTAGCTGCAGCAGCATGTGACCAATTGCTAGATCCATAACCAGAGTCTACTTGGTAGCTTCCTGGCATCCATAGTTTAGGTAAAGCTGTAGAGTATGGCGTTACGGAAACTGTCACAACATTAGAATAATCCAAAAGTTCAGCATTGCTTCCTAAAGCAGATTTTATTCTAATATCTAATTCTCCTTCTTCATACGGCGTTAATCCTGCATCTATTGCAACACCGTTAAATGCCTCTACGGACCAAGTTGCATAACGATTTGTTGTTGTTCCCGCTTCAATAACAGTTGCAAATTCTGTTCCCGCAAGGGCAACTTCAATCGTATAATTTACTTCTGTTTGTGTGCTATAATTAGCATGATTCCAAACCAATGTCGTTGCTTCAAAAGAAGCATTTGCTGGTTTCAATTCATAAGATGTTCCACTTACTGGTGTCAATAATTCAGGACCACCTACTTTTTTGACTATCGTTTGATCGTCATTTTCACAGGAAACACCTGTTATAAACAATACAGCTAAGGCTGCGATTTTAAAAATATTTTTCATTTTTTTTTAATTTATTTAATATTAATAACCTGGATTTTGTGTCAAATTTGGATTTGCTTGCAACGCTGGCAACGGAATTGGGAAAAGATTATAGTTTGCCGGAATTGAAGTTCCGTTAACTGAATTTCCTTTCCATGGCCATAAATAGCTGCCTCCTGTGAATTTTCCGAAGCGAATTAAATCTGTTCGGCGATGTCCTTCTAGATTTAATTCTCTAGCTCTCTCGTCTAAAATATAATTTAATGTCAATTCGCTTGCCGAAATTGTTGATGCATTAGAACGCGATCGAACTTGATTTACATACGCTAATCCTTCTGATAATGTTCCTCCTGTAGCACCTCGAACTACACATTCAGCATACATTAAATAAGCATCTGCTAATCTAAATAATGGGAAATCTGTTCCTGAAAAACCTGTAGGCGTGCTTGATTGACCAAATGCATTATTTCTGAATTTTGTACAAGGATATCCGTTAGACCATTGTTTATAGTCGCTCATTTCATATGTATGACCTGTTGTCCAGAACATCTGAGCTCTATCATCTGTTGATGTTGCTAAACTTCCAAATAGTGCATACCATGCTTTTGTAGCTCTGTGTCCACCCCAACCTTCTGCTGCACCAAAAGTGCTTAATGGCATTGTGTCTGAACTTAAACTTCCGTTAACGATATAGGTCGTGTTTCCATAGCTTTGACTTACTAAAGCATCTGCAATTAGTGGATAGATAATTTCTGGAGATGTATTATTATCTGACGAGAAATTTTTTCCAATATTTGTTGCTAATGTGTACCCTCCTTCATCGATTACTTTTTTGGTATAGGCCAACGCTTCGTTATATCTTGCCGTTCCAGTATATACCTCAGCATTGATATATAGTTTTGCCAATAAAAAACGAACTACCGATTTGTTTGCTCTACCATAATCATTTGTTGCCGAAATAGTTGCTTCTACGTCTAGCAATTCTGATTCAACATAGTTAAACAATTCTGTTCTTGATGCTTCAGGTAAAGAAACTGATGTACCAAAGTTGTCTTCGGTAGCCAATACTCCTTTTCCGAAACAATCAATTAAATAATAGTAAGCCAATGAACGCAAGAAACGTACTTCTCCTTTTATTGAAGCTTCGTTTTCTATATCAACATTATCCAATACATTGATTAGGTTGTTGCATTGCGGAATTGTATAATACGCTCTATTATATAAATATCTAAAGAATTTGTTGTTCTCGTCCCAGTTTGAAGTGGTTGTCAATTGATCCAATCCATTATCTCCCCAACGGTTTTTCATTCCGTCTGCACTAAATTCTTGCAGGTTGATAATTCCTCTCAAAAATGGAGATTCTCCTGGATCATCACTAATGTCTGAACTTCCAGGGCCATTAGCACCAGAAAGGGCAAAAGAGCCATATAGTTTTGAGAGTATTCCCTTGATGGCATTTGGGTCTTGTTGTAAAAGTTGTTCTAATGACAACTCTACTTTTGGGGTAGTGTCCAAATCGTCAGTGCATGCTGATGCAAGAACCAAGAAAAGTCCTAATCCAAAATATTTGATTAATTTCATATTTTTCATATTGTTGTTATTAAAAATCTAAGCTTAAACCAAGAGTAACCATTTTTGGTCTTGGATAGAAATTAGTATCGATAGCGTTAAAGTTTTCAGGATCTTGTCCAGAATACTTAGTCAGTATAAAAGGATTGTTTAATGCTCCATAAACACGTAAAGAACTTTCTTTATAGAATTTATTAAACTTGTATCCAACCACAATATTTTCGCATCTCAAGAAAGAAGAATCTTCAAGAAAATAATCAGAAAATGTTGTGTTTCCATTCATGTTTTGAAAATCTGAATCTGCTGATCCATCATAGAAATTCAATACGTTTGACAAACTATTTGAGTTTGATGGCAACGCTCTATCAACCCAACCAGAAGTTAAAACTCTAGAATTATAGACTTGCCCTCCGATTTGTCCTCTAAAGGCTGAACTTACGTCCCAATTTCCATAATTGAAATTAAATCCAAATCCAAAAGTCCAATTTGGTCGCATTGCTTTATAGTAACGGTCATCATTCGTGATTGTGTTATCCCCGTTTCTATCTGCAAAAGCACCTACAATTGGTTCTCCTGCTTCATTATATAACTGTTGGAAAACCCATGCAGAATATGGCTGAAGTCCAATTGGGTGATAGCCAATATATACTCCTGTTCCTGTTGGCAATCCTGATTCAAAAGCAGCTATTGCTGATATTCCTTTTAAGTCGGTAACTTCCGTACGATTGTATGCTAAATTTGAATTAATAGACAAACTCATCTTGTCCGTAGTTATAGGATTGAAATTTAATCCCAACTCAAAACCTTTGCTTGAAGTAGCACCTACATTTTTCACAAAAGTATCCGATAATCCTTGTCCTGGAGGAAGCGGCACTTTTGCAAGCAAATCGTTTGTTTCTCTTTTATAGATATCAAAACTACCTGTTATTAATCTATTTTTGAATAAATCAAAATCCAAACCTAAATTATAGGAGGTTGTTTTTTCCCAAGTCAAGTCAGGATTATAGGCTAATGCAGAATACAAATTAGAATTGTCTAAATATTGACTATTATTACTTCCTGTTTGAAATAATGGTGTTGATGGATAAAAACCTACGTTTCCAGTAATGTCTTGTTGACCCGTTTTACCCCAACCCAAACGAAGTTTTAAATCGTTTACAAAAGCAATATCTTTCACAAAACTTTCTTCTTTTAGTTTCCATGCGAAAGCTGCTGCTGGAAAATAACCCCAACGCTTATCTTTGTTGAATAAAGAAGAACCATCAGTTCTCATAGATAAAGTTACTAAATATTTATTAGCAAAATCAATATTGGTTCTACCAAAAAATGATTGTAAGTTTAAATTGTTATAATAACGATTCGTTGGATTTTGAGCGTTTTCTACTACTTCTCTTAAACCCGAATCATTATTATATTGATAAAGCACTTTGTTTCCATCATTTTTGAAATTTTGATACGAATAACCCGCTTGAACATCAACTTTTGACATAAATCCATTTAATTTTTTAGCATACGCAAAATAGGAATCCCAAGTAGTATTGGTCATCGTTTGGTTTTCTAAATAATTTTCTCCTGGATTGAACAAATAGTTAGTATTAATGTCGGTATTAGCCGAATTAAACCTATAAGTAGCAAGTGAATTATCGCTATATACTTCTCTGATTTTTGCAGTCGAAGCATCTAATCCCATATTAACAACTGCTCTCAAACCTGGCATAAAATCAAGTTTATAATCCAATTCTACATTTCCTAAGAAACGGAAAGCTCTTTCTGGACGCGTTCTTTGTTCCAAAATAGCTAATGGATTCCATGCTCCATCAAGGATTAGTCTATTTCCATCAACGCGAGTGCTTTGATAAAATCCACCAAAACGATTTGAAGCAGAATTGTCATAAACAGGTTTTGTTGGATCCATATTTATAGCTCCTCCTAATGAACCACCCTCATCGATAGCGTTTTTCTTGGTTAAAATAGTTTTTGCATTGAAATCAATTTTTAATTTATCGTTTAATAAGGTAGGCGATAATTTTAAAGCATAACTAAAACGATCATAATCATTCGCTTTTACGATTCCTTCGCTTCTTAACAATCCAATAGAGGAACGAAACGGAACGCTTTTGAACAAACTTCCTGAAACACTAAAATTATTATCAATAGAAAAAGAAGTTCTAAAAATTTGATCCTGCCAATTGGTATTACTCAACAAACGACCCTCTACTTCTGGCGTTGTCAAATCATCAGTTGCAGTAGTGCTTGGATCATCAATTCCTAATAAATTAGTATAGGTTGGGTGATTTTCTTGGATGAATTTCGTGAATGTTGACCCGTCCATTACGTTAATCTTTTTTCCTACGCTTCCTGTAATAACAGTAGTAGAAAAGTTAAATTTCAATGCTCCTTTAGCACCTCTTTTTGTAGTGATAATTACCACACCATTCGAAGCTCTAGAACCATAAATTGCTGTTGCAGAGGCATCTTTTAGAATAGTAAAACTATCAATGTCATTTGGATTAATTAACGAAAATGGATTTCCAACTCCAGCAGGATTTGAGCTGTCAATAGGCACACCATCTATAACAATCAGTGGATTATTGCTTGCAGATAGCGAAGCTCCTCCTCTAATTCTAATGTTTGGAGATGCATCTGGCTGCCCACCACTTGACGTGATTCGAACTCCAGCCGCCTTCCCTGTCAATAATTGATCAGCAGAAATAATTGACCCTTTATTGAAATCTTTGGAGGTAACAGTTGTCAAAGATCCCGTGGCATCTTTTTTCTTAATTGAACCATACCCGATTTGAACAACAACTTCACTCAATTGATTCAAATCTTCTTGCAATGAAACAGTTATTGTTGTTTGATTTGAAAAGGTAACTGTTTCGTTTTTGTAGCCAATAAAAGAAAAAACAATTTTGTCTCCTTTTTTGACATTTGTTAACTGAAATTTACCATCAATATCAGTAGAAATTCCCTTTGAGGAACCTTCCACAACAACATTAACTCCTGGCATTGACTGCCTTGTAATTTTGTCTTGAACTACTCCACTTACAACGCTCTGAGACAGAACACTAAACGGAAGTAAAAGAACTAAAAATAACAACTTTTTGTAAATTGTTTTCATACATTTTGTTTAAGTTAGAAATTTGGTTTTTGTGCTTACACTTTAACTTCGAATTATAAATTTATTCAAAAAATTATATGAAAAAAACATTGCCAAAATAATTGCCTTACGAAAACGTTTGCGTGTTGAAAAGTTTATTTGAAATGCTATTTTATTGCTAAAAAAAAGAACATTTTTTAAAAAAAATATACCTTTATTGCGTTATAATAAATTAACAGCGAATGTCATGAGAAAAAAGGTTACCCTAAAACAGATTGCAAAGGAATTAGATGTCTCTATTTCGACAGTCTCAAAAGCACTAAAAAATAGTGCAGAAATCAGCGAAGATACCCGTCAAAAAGTACAAGCATTTGCTAAATTTTATAATTATAAACCAAATAATATTGCTTTAAGTTTAAAAAACAGAAAGTCGAAAACAATTTGCATTATTATTCCCGAAATAATTCATCATTTTTTTACTACAATAATAAGTGGTGTCGAACATGTTGCCAAAGAAAACGGATATAATGTTCTAGTTTGTCTATCCGATGAATCATTTGACAAAGAAGTAATCAATATGGAGATGCTTGCCAATGGAAATATTGATGGATTTATTATTTCTTTATCAAAAGAAACACAGCAAAAAAAAGACTTTCATCATATCTCGGAAGTTATAAATCAGGGAATGCCTGTGGTGATGTTTGACCGAATTACGAATGATATTTTGTGTGACAAAGTGATTATAGACGATAGTCTAGCCGCCTTTAATGCCACCCAATTTCTAATTGATAGTGGATTTAGAAACATTGCAATACTATCAACAATAGACTATGTAAGCGTAGGAAAACAAAGAACAAAAGGATATATTAAAGCATTAAAAAATAACGACATAGAAGTTGATGATGCGTTAATTTTGAAAATTGAAGACACTGAGAATTTTGAAAGTTCAGTAGAAGAATTACTAAAAAATAATACTGTTGATGCCATTTTTGCTGTCAATGAACTATTTGCTGTTACTGCAATAAAAATTGCTTCAAAACTCGGAAAAAAAGTACCAGAAGATTTATCTGTAATTGGATTTACAGATGGAATTATCTCTAAATATTCTTCACCAAGCATTACAACCGTTCGGCAAAATGGAGAAAAAATGGGAGCCAAAGCAGCAAAAATGCTAATCGAAAGACTTGAAGCTGATGAAATAGAAAATGAAGATGGAGAAATCATCGAGCATTATAGCACCGAGGTTATAGAAACCGACCTCATCGAAAGAGAATCTACAAGAAAAAAAGTATAAATTTTCTTTGATTTATTTTTTGATTAAAAAATTTATATCTTTACCGAGATTATCAAGCTTATGCTTTTACTTCGAAAACAAAAATAAGTCTTGATAAGCATCGCGCTTATCGTTTTAAATTATTAAAATACGATAATGGAAAAGCGAAAATTAAATTTCTGGCAAATCTGGAACATGAGTTTTGGGTTTCTAGGAATACAATTTGGTTTTGCACTACAAGGGGGATTCATGTCACGAATTTTTCAAACTTTAGGAGCAGAAAAAGAGGCAATCCCTTTACTTTGGGTTGCAGCCCCACTCACAGGTTTAATTGTTCAACCAATTATTGGCTATTTATCCGATAACACTTGGCACCCAAAATTCGGTAGAAGAAAACCGTACTTTCTAATTGGTGCTATTTTGAGTTCGTTAGCTCTATTCTTGGTTCCAAATTCCCCTACTCTTTGGGTTGCTAGTGGATTATTGTGGGTTTTAGATGCCTCCATTAATATAAGTATGGAACCCTTTCGCGCACTTGTTGCCGACAAACTTCCAAATTCTCAAAGGTCTTATGGCTTTGTTATGCAAACGCTAATCATAGGGATTGGAACTTGGATAGCCAGTAATTTGCCTTGGATCGTGAATCAATTTGGTGTTTCTAACGAAGCTGCTGCTGGCGTATTACCAATGTCGGTAAAAGTGGCATTTGCGATTGGTGCCTTTATCTTTATTACGAGTATTTTATTTACGATTTTAACGACCAAAGAATACCCCCCCGAAGACATTCACCTATTTGAAGAAGAAAAAAAACAGGCCAGCTTTTTTAAAGATATTGTTTTTAGCCTAAAAGAAATGCCTTCCACAATGAAAAAACTGGGCCTTGTTCAGTTTTTTAGCTGGTTTGCTTTTTTTACTATGTGGAGCATGGCGACTCCTGCATTAACAGAACACGTTTTTAAAGCACCCGCCCCGATAGAAAAAAACTATGACTTTTCTAACGAAAACCAAAGTGCAGCATTCAATATTGAAAATACAAAGTATCAAGATGCAGCAAATTTAGTAGGATCATCAATGGGTATTTATGGATTATCATCGATGGCCTTTGCTTTGCTTTTAACGTTTTATACGGCAAAAAACAAAATCAACAGAAAGTATATTCATTTGATATCATTGGCTCTAGGAGGAATTGGGTTTATCATGATGATAAATGCAACTCCAGAGACTTTGTTGTATTCTTTTATTCTGATTGGTATTTCTTGGGGTAGTATTTTGTCAATGCCATATGCCATGCTATCTAGCTCGGTAGATCCAAAAAAAATGGGGACAATGATGGGATTATTCAACATGTTTATCGTGATTCCTCAAATTATTGCTGCTTTGGGCGGAATCAATTTTCTGTACAAACTAATTGGGAACGAGGCTATATATTCGATGACTTTGGCAGGGATTTCATTATTATTAGCCGGGATTTGTACGTTATTAATAACCGATAAAAATGCAATATCAGACTAATAAATATGAACATAAAAGCATTTATATTCGACTTAGATGGCGTAATTGTTGACACGGCTAAATATCATTTTATAGCTTGGAAAAAAATTGCCGAACAACTAGGTATCGAATTTACACATCAGCATAATGAACAGCTAAAGGGGGTTAGTCGTGTGCAATCTCTGGAATTAATTTTAAAATTAGGAAATTTAAAGGCTACTCAAGAAGACAAAAACAAGTGGTTAATTCAAAAAAATGAAATTTATTTATCCTATTTAGTTACCATTGATCAACAGGAATTATTACCCGGGACTTTGTCTCTATTAAATTATTTGAAAGAAAACAAACAAAAAATCGCATTAGGTTCGGCAAGTAAAAATGCGAGGCCAATCCTAGAAAAAACAGACATTTTGCATTATTTTGACGCTATTGTTGACGGAAATGATGTAACAAATGCAAAACCAGATCCCGAAGTTTTTTTGGAAGCGTCAAAAAAATTAGGGATTAGCAATGAAAATTCAATTGTATTTGAAGATTCTCTTGCAGGAATTCAAGCGGCCAATACTGCAAAAATGACAAGTATTGGAATCGGTGATAAACTAATATTAAAAGAAGCCCACTATGTTTTTGAAGATTTTACTCAAATAAAAAGGGACTTTATAGAAATTTTAATAAATAAAAATTAAAAAATAGAGCGTTAATATTGAGTAAGAATCAATGTAATTAACATTCTTAATTTTTTTAAATTATAAATAATAAAAATGAATCAAGATTATATCAAGCCAAACAATTGGTCAATCATTGAGGAAGGATTTGACAGAGAAAGAGTAAAATCGTCCGAAAGCCTTTTCAGTATTGGGAATGGCGCTATGGGACAACGAGCAAATTTTGAAGAAAACTACTCTGGAGAAACATTTCAGGGGAGCTATATTGCAGGGATTTATTATCCTGATAAAACCAAAGTAGGCTGGTGGAAAAATGGATATCCAGAATATTTTGCGAAAGTATTAAATGCTCCCAATTGGATTGGAATTGACATCGAAATAAATGGCGAAACATTAGATTTGAACACCTGCAAAAAGGTGTCAAAATTTGGTCGGGAGCTAAATATGAAAGAAGGTTGGTATCGCCGTTATTTTGAAGCTACTTTGCAAAACGAAACCGAAATATCTGTAAATATTGTTCGGTTTTTGTGTTTGGGTATAGATGAATTGGGCGTTATAAATTATGATGTGACGCCTTTAAACAAAAAAGCAAAAATAGTATTCAAACCCTATCTTGATGCTGGAGTAACAAACGAAGATGCCAACTGGGAAGAAAAATTCTGGGAGCCGCTTGCTATTAAAAATACAAAAAATGCAGCTTTCGTTACTGCTCAAACATATAAAACACATTTTATTGCAACTACATTTATGCAGAATTTGGTTTTTATAAATGATAAAAATCAAAATGAAAGCCCTTCCAATGTTAGTTCAGATAATGAAAAAATTCAGTTTGAATATGAATTAAATGTGCTTCAAAATCAAAAATGCACCCTTCAAAAATTTGGTGGTTATACCGTTTCCACAAATCATAAAAACACTCCAATTGCTGCTGAAAAAGTCTTGGAAAAAGCAATAGAATTAGGCTATAACAAATTATTGGAAAACCAAATTCAGGCGTGGGCAAAAATATGGGAAATGTCCGATATTACAATTGATGGTGATATAAAAGCACAACAGGGAATTCGGTTCAATATTTTTCAATTAAATCAAACCTATTTAGGAAAAGATTCACGACTCAATATTGGCCCAAAAGGATTTACAGGCGAGAAATATGGTGGCTCAACCTATTGGGACACAGAGGCCTATTGCATACCGTTTTATATGGCTACCAAAGATCAAAATGTAGCACGAAATCTATTAACTTACCGTTACAATCAATTGGACAAAGCCATAGAAAATGCAACAAAACTAGGCTTTTCGAATGGTGCTGCTTTATATCCAATGGTGACAATGAATGGAGAAGAATGTCATAATGAATGGGAAATTACATTTGAAGAAATTCATAGAAATGGTGCTATCGCATTTGCCATTTATAATTACCATCGATTCACAGGAGATTACTCCTATATTCCAGAAAAGGGGTTGGAAGTCCTCATCGGTATAGCTCGTTTTTGGTATCAAAGGGCTACTTTTTCTTCCAATAAAAATCAGTATATGATTCTTGGCGTTACAGGCCCTAATGAATATGAAAATAACGTAAATAATAATTTTTATACAAATTATATTGCAAAATGGTGTTTGGAATATACCTATAATCAAATCCAAAAAGTGGCTCTAGAATATCCGTCTGACCACAAGCGAATTTCAGAAAAGGTAAAAATATCAGATTTAGAATTGCAATCTTGGAAAAAGGTTTCACAGAATATGTATTTTCCCTATTCAAAAGAGTTCGATGTTTTTCTTCAACAAGATGGATTTTTGGATAAAGAATTGGTGAAAGTTGCTGATTTAGACAAAACCCAAAGACCTATAAATCAGAAATGGTCTTGGGATAGAATTTTGCGTTCGCCCTATATAAAACAAGCTGATGTTTTGCAATGTTTCTATTTTTTTGAAGATCATTTCTCTAAAGACGAATTAAAAAGGAATTTCGAATTTTATGAAGCGTTTACCGTCCATGAAAGCTCACTTTCTCCCTGCGTACACTCTATTCAAGCTGCGGTTTTAAACAAAATAGATATGGCCTATGAGTTCTATTTAAGAACTTCTAGATTGGATTTGGACGACTACAACAAAGAGGTGGAAGAAGGGTGTCACATTACATCAATGGCCGGAACATGGATGAGTATCGTGGAAGGTTTTGGCGGTATGCGGATAAAAAATGAAATATTACATTTTGCTCCAAAAATCCCAAAACAATGGAACGGGTATTCTTTTAAAATAAATTTCAGAAATCAAATATTGAAAGTCGTTATTAATCATGACGAAACAAATTTCTTCCTAGAAGGCGAAAAAGCGATTACAATTTTTGTAAATGAAAAATGCGTTTTGGTGGAACCAAATAGTTTAATTTCAATTTAATACTAATGCCTTTATCTAATAAATAGAGGATTATCTAATCAAATAAACATGAAAAAAATAATCTTTTTTTTACTTTTAAATAGTACTGTTTATGGTCAAGTCGAGAAAACAGAACCTCCATTTTGGTATGCTGGAATGCATAATCCCGAACTCCAAATCATGTTCTATGGGAAAAATATTGCTGCAAATGATGTTTCGGTTTCTAATAATATCGTAATTAAAAACATTCGAAAAACAGAAAACCCAAATTATTTGTTTGTCACAATTGACACAAAAAATTGTCCAAATCAAGATTTTGTATTTTCATTTTCAAAAAATAAAAAAGTCAGTTTTACAAAAAAATATACTTTAAAGAAACGCAAAGAAAATGCTGCATTTCGCAAAAGTTTTGATGCATCAGATATGGTTTATTTGATAATGTCCGACCGATTTGCAAATGGAAATCCAAATAATGATAGCGATAAATCGGTTACCGAAAAATCCGACAGAGCTAATCCTGGCGGTCGTCACGGTGGGGATATTGCGGGAATGATAAAGAATTTAGATTATCTCAAAGCCCTTGGAGCAACTACGCTATGGCCAACTCCATTGTGCGAAGATAATGACAAAACCTATTCTTATCATACCTACGGACAATCAGATGTTTATAGAATCGATCCTCGATTTGGAACCAACGAAGAGTATTTGAATTTGTCGTCTGAATTGCACAAACGCGGCATGAAATTAATCATGGATTATGTCACAAATCATTGGGGAGCAGAGCATTGGATGATAAAAGATTTGCCAACATATGATTGGGTTCATCAATTTCCAGGCTATTCTCAATCCAATTATAGAATGACCACTCAATATGACATAAATGCTTCCGAAATTGACACAAAAAATTGTGTTGACGGATGGTTTGTTCCATCAATGCCCGATTTGAATCAATCAAATCCATTGGTGCTGAATTACTTAAAGCAAAATGCGATTTGGTGGATAGAATACGCAGATTTAGACGGATTTCGAGTAGATACTTACTCCTATAATGACAAAACAGCTATTGCAGATTGGACAAAATCTATAACAAATGAATATCCTTATTTTAATATTGTAGGAGAAGTTTGGATGCACGACCAGGCACAAATCTCTTATTGGCAAAAAGACAGCCCAATAGCTAGTATTCAGAGCTATAACTCCAATTTACCGAGTGTAATGGATTTTACTTTGCACGATGCTATTGGGAATGTTTTTAATGAAGATAATGCAAATTGGGGTGATGGAATGATAAAAGTGTATGACAATTTTGTTAATGATTTTTTATATAAAAATCCTAACAACATGATGACTTTTGTTGAAAATCACGACACAAATAGATTCAACCAGAACTATAAAAATGATTTCCAAAAATATAAAATGGCAATGGCTTTAATTGCTACAATTCGGGGAATTCCGCAGTTGTATTATGGTTCAGAAATTGCAATGAATGGCGACAAAGGGAAGGGTGATGCCGACATCAGAAAAGATTTTCCTGGAGGTTGGAATGGTGATGAAAACAATGCTTTTGTTGCATCAGGGAGAACAGCAGAGCAAAGTAGGTTTTTTGATTTTACATCAAAATTATTCACTTGGAGAAAAACAAATGAGGCTATACATTATGGAAAAATGAAACATTATCTGCCTGAAAATAATGTGTATACTTATTTTAGATATACTGATAACAAATCGGTTATGGTGATAATAAACAACAGTGCGTCCACCCAAACCATAAAAACAAATAGGTTTTCGGAAAGTATAAAGAACTATAAAACGGGAACCGATATTTTATCTGGAACAGAAATAAATCTGCAATCCGAAATTATATTAGATGCTAAATCAGTATTAATATTAGAATTAAAATAAAGCTACTTTGAAAAAAATTCTATTACTATTTGTTGTCACGTTTTCATTTGCTCAAAATTCAAATAGAAAATTTGATAGTTTCAAGAAGACAAATAATTCATTCGAAATTAAAACTTCTGATGGGCTATATATCATTAGCTTTTATTCTGAAAAAATTTCAGAAACCACCTTTATCCCTAATGGAGAAACATATAATCCAAATTCTCATGCGGTAGTTATTGCTCAAAAAAATACAATTTCAAAAGTGGCAGAAAAAGAAAATGTAATTTTGGTTTCTACTAAAAAAATTCAAATTCAAATTCAAAAATCACCATTTCAAATTTCCTATTTCAATGAACAAAATTTATTGCTTTCAGAAAAAAATGGGTATTCAAAAATAGATTCTACCGAAATTTTGGATTTCAATATAACGAGTGATGAAGTTTTATATGGCGGAGGGGCTAGAGCCATAGGAATGAACCGCCGTGGAAGCCGCCTAAACTTATATAATAAAGCGAATTATGGCTATGGAAATCAATCGGAAACGATGAATTTCTGTATTCCTTTGGTGCTTTCTTCAAAAATATATGCGGTTCATTTTGACAATTCTGCAATTGGATATTTAGATTTGGATAGCCAAAAAAACAATACCTTGGCCTATGAAACAATCTCGGGCAGAAAAACATACCAAGTTATAATTGGTGATTCTTGGCTTGATTTGATTGATAATTATACGTCATTAACAGGAAAACAACCCTTATCAGCAAGATGGACTTTAGGGAACTTCTCGAGCAGATTTGGCTATCACACACAAGAGCAAGTCGAAAAAACGATCGAAAAATACCAGTCAGACAAAATTCCTGTGGACGCAATAATTCTTGATTTATATTGGTTTGGAAAAACGATTCAAGGAACAATGGGAAATTTGGATTGGGACAAAGATAATTTTCCGTCACCTACAAAAATGATTGCCGATCTGAAAGACAAAGGAATAAAAACAGTTCTCATTACAGAACCGTTTGTTTTGACCACTTCTAATCGGTGGAAAGAAGCCACAGAGAAAAAAATAGTAGCAGTAGATAAAATTGGAAACCCTGGAACTTTCGATTTTTATTTTGGAAATACTGGAATAATCGATGTGTTTAAGCCTGAGGGAAAATTATGGTTTTGGTCTATTTATAAAAATCTAATTCAACAAGGCATTAGTGGCTGGTGGGGGGATTTAGGCGAACCTGAAGTGCTTCCTAAAACTGTTTTTCTTGGCGGAAATAAAGCAGATGTAGTTCATAATATTTACGGACATGTTTGGGCAAAAACCATTTTTGAGGGATACAAAAAAGATTTTTCTAGTCAACGACCATTTATTTTGATGCGTGCTGGATATTCTGGATCACAACATTATGGCATGATTCCATGGTCGGGCGATGTGAGTCGCACATGGGGTGGGTTACAATCGCAGCCTGAAATTGCACTTCAAATGGGAATGCAAGGACTCGGCTATATACACTCGGATTTGGGTGGGTTTGGAGGAGATTTATATGATAATGAGCTTTATATTAGATGGTTGCAATATGGCGTTTTTCAACCTATTTTTAGGCCACATGCACAAGAAGAAATTGCTTCAGAACCCGTTTTTAAAGATATTATTACAAAAGAAAAGGCCAAAAAACAAGTAGAATTGAGGTATCAAATGTTGCCTTATAATTATACGTTAGCATTTGATAACAATCAAAAAGGAACGCCATTGATGCGGCCTTTGTTTTTTGAAGATTCCAAAAATTTATCACTTTTAAATTCTTGTGATTCTTATTTGTGGGGTAATAATTTTTTGGTAAAACCAATAACAACCGCAGGGACAAAAGCTACTGAAGTCTATTTTCCCAATAATAATTCCTGGTTTGATTTCTATTCTGATACCAAATATAGGGCTGGTACAACAGAAAATATTGAGGTAAAAATCGATAATATTCCTGTTTTTGTTCGTGGTGGCGCTTTTATTCCTTTGATAAAAACAATTCAAAACACAACACAATATTCCATTTCTAATTTTGATTTACATTATTATTTTGATGAAAAAACACCTATCAGTAATGGAAAATTATATAATGATGATGGCCTAACTGCAAACGCGTATGAAAATGAAGCGTATGAAATACTGAATTTTCAGGGTCAGGCAAAGGCCAATAAACTAACTATTAGATGTAGCACTGAAGTAGGAAAAAATTATACTTCGACCGATAAAAACTGTAATCTTATTGTTCACGGATTTCCATTTTATGTAAAAAAAGTAACTATAAATGGGGAAAAAATTGAATTTAAGGTTAACGATAAAACAATTGAGATTGCCATAACTTTGAAAAAAACAAATCCAGACACGATTGAAATAGAATATTAATAATAACAAAAAATTTAAAATAATGAAAAAAATCTTACTATTAGCGTTGAGCTTAAACTTAGTAATAGGATGCAAAAAAGAAATTGCAAATCCTGAAGAAATTATACAAGACATTGCCACATATAGCGATAAAGTTTTGGATAATGCTGTAATTTATGAAGCAAATATTCGTCAATATTCGCCCTCTGGAACTTTTAATGCATTTTCAAAAGACATTCCGAAATTGAAAGAATTAGGTGTAAAAATACTGTGGCTTATGCCTATTCACCCTATTGGGATAAAAAACAGAAAAGAAGGTTTAGGAAGTTATTATTCTATAAAAGATTATAGAGGTATTAATCCTGAATTTGGAAAACTTGAAGATTTTAAAAATTTAGTAAAAACAGCCCATCAAAATGGCATGTATGTTATCATGGATTGGGTACCAAATCATACTGCTTGGGATCATGCATGGGTTGCAGACCATAAAGATTATTATGCAAAAGATAAGGACGGCAAAATGTTTTCGCCTTTTGATTGGACTGATGTTGTGAAATTAGATTATTCAAATCAGAATCTCCGAAAAGCAATGATTTGGGAAATGAAATATTGGCTAACCGAAGCAAATGTTGATGGTTTCCGTTGTGATGTTGCGGGCGAAGTGCCTACGGATTTTTGGGAAAGTGCAGCATTAGAATTAAAAAAGACAAAACCTGTTTTTATGCTTGCCGAAGCAGAAAAACCAGAATTATCAAAAAAAGCATTTGACATGGCCTATGGCTGGGAAGCACATCATATAATGAATGAAATTGCTCAAGGCAAAAAAACCGTAAAAGACTTTGATAGTTATATCACAAAAAAAGATTCTGTTTGGGAAAAAGACGATATAAGCATGTATTTTACTTCAAATCATGATGAAAATTCTTGGAACGGAACAGAATATGAACGAATGGGCGATGCGGTTGAAACCTTTGCTGCTCTAACCTATTTAATTCCAGGAATCCCTCTGATATATAATGGTCAAGAATATGATTTTAATAGAAGACTTAAGTTTTTTGTAAAAGATTCTATCAACACTGTGAAAGGAAAAATGTTTCCAATATACACAAAATTAGGGCAATTAAAAAATGGAAATAGTGCACTAGATGGCGGAAAAAAACCAGGTTCATATAAAAGAATTGCTACTTCATCGAATCAAAACATTTTGGCATTTGAAAGAGAAAAACTAGGTAAAAAAGTAATTTTTGTTGGTAATTTAACCAAAACAAATCAATCGTTTACTGCTCCAATCGAAGGAGCGTTTATAGATTATATATCGGGCAAAAAGGTGGTGTTTTCAAAAAATCAAAAGCTTGATTTCAACCCTTGGGAATACAAAATTTTGTTGTCCGAATAATTATAATACAAAAATTGATGAAGCACAAACTAAACCAGTTTGTGCTTTTTTTATTTTGGCTACATTTGTAAAAAAATAGAAATGCTAAAACTAGGCCATCGAGGTGCCATGGGCTTAGCCCCAGAAAATACCTTGATTTCATTTCAAACAGCAATAGACCTTGGAGTTGACGGAATTGAACTTGATGTTCGATTGACTTCTGACGGAGAATTGATTGTCATTCACGATTCGACTCTCGATAGAACGACTAACAGTCAAGGACAAGTGAGTGCATTTTCTTTAAATGAAATAAAAAAAATAACTGCTAATCAAGTAGCTATTATTCCAACTCTTATTGAGGTTTTGGATTTAGTAAACAAAAAGTGTATCGTAAATATTGAGCTCAAAGAATTTGAAACTGCCGAAAAAGTAGTTGATTTGATTGAAGAATATGTGCAGAACAAAAAATGGCACTATTCGGATTTTTTGGTTTCTAGTTTTGACTGGCATGCTCTAAAAAAAATTCGCTATTTGAATTCGGATATTCAAATTGGAGTGCTAACAGAAACTGATTTAGAAATGGCTTTTGAGTTTGCAAAATTCCTAAAAGCAACAACTATTGTTTCTAATTATTTGCTTTTGGATGAAAAAAATATAATTGAAATTCAAAATTGTGATATCAAAATTATAGCTTGGACGGTAAACGAAATAGAAGCAATTGAAAAAATGAAAACATTAAAAATAGGCGGAATCATTACTGATTTTCCAGATAGAATATGAATCAAAATTTTGATATAATTATTGTTGGAGGCGGTGCTGCAGGTTTTTTTACTGCGATAAATATCGTAGAAAAAAACAAAAATTTGAAAGTCGCCATTTTAGAACGGGGTTCAGAAGTCCTAAATAAAGTGCGAATTTCTGGAGGCGGAAGATGCAATGTCACGCATGCGTGTTTTGAGCCTAACGAATTAGTGAAATATTATCCTCGAGGCGAAAAAGAATTGCGAGGGCCGTTTCATCAGTTTTGTTCGGGAGATACTGTCGAATGGTTTGAAAAACATGGTGTCGAGCTAAAAATCGAAGTTGATGGTCGGATGTTTCCCGTTTCAAATTCATCGCAAACAATAATTGATTGTTTTCTAGAGGCTACAAAAAAATTAGGAATATCCGTTATAACCAATCAAAGTGTGCAATCTATATTTCAAAAAGATACTTTTTGGAAAGTCGAAACACAATCGGAAACGTATATTGCTGAGAAATTAATTTTGGCAACAGGCAGCAATCCGAAAATTTGGGAAATGCTTCAAACCTTCGGTCATGCGATAATAAATCCCGTTCCATCATTGTTTACATTCAATATAAAAGACAGCAGAATTAAGGAATTGCCAGGCGTTTCTACCCTCGTTTCGGTGAAAGTGAAAGACACAAAACTCGAAACTTCAGGGCCATTATTAATTACGCATTGGGGAATGTCTGGCCCTGCAATACTGAAATTATCCGCTTGGGGAGCTCGAATTTTGAATGACAAAAACTATCAATTTACAATTTTTATAAACTGGCTAAACGATTTGGACGCAGAAACTGTATTCAATACACTCAAAGAATTAAAAATAGAAAATGCAAAAAAGGCAGTTTCAAAAAAATCTCCGTTTGAAATAACCAACCGTTTGTGGGAAAGTTTATCCATAGCGGCAGGGATAGAATCAGAAACAAAATGGGCCGATTTGTCAAAAAACCAACTTCATAATTTGACAAATCAGTTAACGAATAGCACATTTCAGGTCAATGGAAAAAGTACGTTCAAAGAAGAATTTGTAACCGCAGGAGGAATAGATTTGAAAGAAATAAATTTCAAAACCATGGAAAGTAAATTACATAATAACCTATATTTTGCTGGCGAAATCGTGAATATTGATGCGATAACAGGTGGGTTTAATTTTCAAAATGCGTGGACAAGTGGATTTATAGTTGCAAACGCAATTTAATCCCTAACCCCTATTCAACCACCAAATACTAGCGTTCAAAACAGTTGCGAAACTAACCCACGCTAAATATGGAATTAATAAAAAACTAGCCATTCTATTAATTTTGGCAAACTTTAGATACGTTTCATATATCATTAATAAAAGAATAACTATTTCTATCAAAGCCAATAATGGATTTTTTAGACCAAAAAACAAAACCGACCACAACGAATTTAGAGCCAACTGAATCGCAAAAAAAAGTAACGCTTTTTTGACCATTTCTTTTTCGTGATCCATTTTAGTCCATACTAAACCGGCAGCAATTCCCATCAAAACATAAAGCAAACTCCAAACAGGAGCAAAAATCCAATTGGGTGGGTTAAATATTGGTTTTATCAAAGTAGGATACCAAGTGGTTATTGCTGAGCGAGTTATCAATCCCGAAAAATAGCCAACACTCATACAAGTGGCTACAAGAGTCAATATTTTAAAATTTTTGTTCATAGGATTTTTTTCAAAATTACAAATCTTTTAATCAATATCACAAATATCCAAAGTCAGAAAGGAACATATTAATCAAAAAAAGTATCTTTGCCTAAATTTAACGTTTGATGGATTCTACAAACAATTTTATATCGACACCCTATTCTCATTTTATTGAAAATGGCGTTTTTGAATATAGCTCCCCAAGCAACATTGCATTGGTAAAATATTGGGGGAAAAAAGAGAATCAAATTCCTGCAAATCCTTCAATAAGTTTCACCCTAAATACTTGTAAAACGATTACAAAATTGGCTTTCGCCAAAAAAAATAACGATGGAAGTTTCTCGTTTGATTTGCTATTTGAAGGAAAACCCAAAGAAGAATTCAAACCGAAGATTCAGAAATTTTTTGAACGAATTGAGATCTATTTACCATTTTTGAAAGACTATCATTTTACGATTGATACCCAAAACACATTTCCACATAGCTCTGGGATAGCCTCTTCGGCATCTGGAATGGCTGCTTTGGCTATGAATTTTATGAGCATTGAAAAAATGTTAAACCCAGAAATGTCCCCAGAATATTTCTATGAAAAAGCCTCTTTCTTGGCTAGATTAGGTTCTGGAAGTGCCTGCAGAAGCATTAAAGGAAGTCTAGTAGTTTGGGGAAATCACAAAAACATCGCTGGAAGTTCCGATTTATTTGGAGTAGAATTTCCATACAAAATTCATGCTACTTTCAAGAATTATCAAGACACAATATTGCTGGTTGACAAAGGCGAAAAACAAGTTTCTAGTACCGTTGGCCACGATTTAATGCACGGGCATCACTATGCAAAAAATCGATTTGAACAAGCACATCAAAATATAGACGCATTAATTACTGTTTTTGAAAAAGGTGATTTAAACTCATTTATAAATATTGTTGAAAGCGAAGCCCTAACACTTCATGCCATGATGATGACATCATTTCCTTATTTTATATTAATGAAACCCAATACTTTAGAAATTATAAATGCCATTTGGAAGTTCAGAAATGAAACCAAAATCCCAGTTTGTTTTACGCTAGATGCAGGAGCAAATGTGCATGTTTTATATCCCGAAAATACTAAATCTGCTGTTTTAGAGTTTATTAAAAACAAATTAGTTGGCTTTTGTCAAAATGGTCAGTATATTTGTGATGAAATTGGAAATGGAAGTCAACAGATCAAAACCAAATAATATGAAAGGACCATTATTTTATTCTAAAATATTACTCTTTGGAGAATACGGAATTATTCGTGACTCAAAGGGGTTGTCGATCCCCTATAATTTCTATAATGGTGCATTAAAAAAAGACTCAAATACATCTCAAGAGGCACAACTTTCTAACCAAAATTTGAAACGTTTTGTGACCTATTTGGAATCCCTACAAAAGGAACAGCCTGATTTAATATTATTTAATATTGATGAATTGAAAAATGATGTAGAATCTGGAATGTATTTCGATTCAAGCATACCTCAAGGATATGGAGTAGGCAGCAGTGGTGCACTTGTAGCAGCTATTTATGACCGATATGCCAAAAATAAAATTACTGTTTTGGAAAACCTAACAAGAGAAAAACTACTGATATTAAAATCAATTTTCTCCCAAATGGAATCCTTTTTTCATGGAAAAAGTTCAGGCTTAGACCCGTTAAACAGCTATTTAAGTATTCCAATATTGATTAATTCTAAAGATAATATCGAAGCAACAGGAATTCCAAATCAAAGTTATGATGGAAAAGGAGCGGTGTTTTTATTAGACTCAGGAATTGTTGGCGAAACAGCCCCAATGGTAAATATTTTTATGGAAAACCTCAAAGATAAAGGGTTTCGCACCATGCTAAAATCACAATTTATAAAACATACCGATGCCTGTGTCGAAAACTTCCTTGGAGGCGACATCAAATCATTATTTGAAAATACAAAAAAATTATCAAAAGTAGTTTTAAACAATTTTAAGCCAATGATACCCGAAGAATTTCACGGAATTTGGCAAAAAGGAATCGACACTAACGATTACTATTTAAAACTATGTGGCTCAGGTGGAGGCGGTTATATCCTTGGTTTTACCGAAGATATAGAAAAAGCCAAAACATCATTGAAAGACTATAAACTAGAAATAGTATATCAGTTTTAAAATGACAACTAGAAAAAATAAACTTTTTTTTCTGAAAATTATCAGTTTATTTTCTGTTGTTCGAGGATATAACATTCCCATAATCATTCTAGCACAATACCTTTCAGCAATATTTATACTATCGCCCGAAAAAAGAGCGTTGGAAGTAATTCTAGATTTCAATTTATTCATAATCGTATTGTCTAGCTCAATAACCATAGCCTCTGGCTATATAATTAATAATTTCTACGACAGCAAAAAAGACATTATCAATCGCCCAAACAAGTCAATGTTAGACCGGTTTGTAAGTCAAAAAACAAAACTTTCTGTCTATTTTATTCTAAATTTTATCGCCACAATTTTATTATTTTTCGTTTCCTGGAGAGCCGTATTGTTCTTTTCTGTCTATATCTTCTCCATTTGGTTTTATTCCCACAAAATAAAAAAAGTCGTAGTAATAGGAAATTTGATGGCCGCAATCATGGCAATATTACCTTTTTTTGCCATACTCCTATATTATAAAAACCTGTATGAAGTAATATTTGGACACGCCTCCTTCTTGTTTTTATTATTATTAGTTCGCGAAATGATAAAAGATTTAGAGAATATCAAAGGCGATTTGGCCAATGGATATAACACAATACCAATCCTTTATGGCGAAACAACGGCAAAGAAAATCATAACCCTGCTAACCATTCTAACCCTTTTTCCAATCTATATTTTAATCGATATTTTTGATGTAGGCTATATGGACATCTATTTTTATAGCTGCCTAATTATTTTGATTTTTTTACTACTAAAACTTTGGAAATCAGAAACAAAAGCAGATTATTTATTCCTACACAACACGCTAAAATTTCTAATTGTAACCGGCGTATTTTCAATAATATTAATCGATCCATCAGTCATTCTCAACGGAAAAAAATTACTAACACTATACTAATTTTTTTTTGGAGCTACTCCTGCTGTCATTCCAATCCACGCAAAAAAGCGTGGGATTTTCCCTTCCATCAGGGCTAAAAAACAGCCCAAAATCACGTTTCTATTAATTGACAATAATAGCCTATATTTGCACAAATTATAGAATATTATGAATAACAAGGAAGGCAACAATAAAAAAACTGGCACCAGAATCAGTTCTAGAACTAATTCTAACAAGCCAAAACCTGCCATGCAAAAAAGGGCACAGGGACCCAAAAAAGCAAAACCTAATCCTAAAGCAGTAGAAATTGCACCAGACAAAATTGCAAAAAAACCAAATCAAGCTCCAAAACGAGCAAAAGTAGCAGACGAAATTCGCTTAAACAAATATATAGCCAACTCAGGAGTATGCTCTCGCCGAGACGCCGATATCTATATTCAATCAGGAAACGTAAAAGTAAACGGAATTCCAGTAATCGAAATGGGCTATATGGTTAAACCTGGCGATGTAGTGAATTTTGACGGAGCCGTATTAACCCCAGAGAAAAAAGAATATATATTGCTCAACAAGCCGAAAAATTTTACCACCGCATTAGACGAAGGTCAAGAATATCGAAATGTACTCGAACTCGTCAAAGGTTCCACAACAGCAAAAATTGGAGCAGTAGGCAGAATGGATAAAAACACAACTGGATTATTACTGTTTACAAATGACACTGATATGATACGGAAATTTACACTTCCCAATCAGAAATCGTCAAAAATCTATCAAGTTTCATTAGACAAAAATCTGAAATATGAAGATTTAGAAAAGATAAATAAAGGACTCGTTCTTGATGGACATCGCGTTTTTGTAGAAGATGTTAGCTATATCGATAACGAGCCAAAAAGTGAAATCGGACTAAAATTAAGATCCTCAAACGTAAAAGTGGTTCGTGCCATTTTTGAACATTTTGATTATGATGTCCTGAGAATTGACCGAGTGGCATTTGCTGGACTAACAAAGAAAAATTTGCCTCGAGGCAACTGGCGATATTTGACCGATCAAGAAATTATCAATTTGAAAAACGCATAATTCAGAAAATATTAAATTCTTAACGCTAATTCCTGTTCAAAAAAACAGGAATTTTTTAATTAAAAAAACAAAAAATGACCTCAGAAAAACTACAATCAATAGCTTTCAAATGGTTTGATGCCTTCAATAATCACAATATAGAGCAACTATTATCACTATATCATGATGACGCAGAGCATTATAGTCCAAAACTAAAAATTCACAAACCCGAAACAAACGGACTAATTATTGGCAAAGAAGCCTTGCGAACTTGGTGGCAAGATGCGTTTGATAGATTGCCAACTTTGAATTATAAAGTCACCTCGCTAACCGCAAATTCAGACCGAATTTTTATGGAATATATCCGAAGTGTTGCTGGCGAAAACAACATGCCAGTAGCAGAAGTTTTGGAAGTAAAAGATGGAAAAATCATCTTTTCCAGAGTATATCACGGATAGTATTTATAAAAAATTAATTAGCTTTACACTTAAAATAAATAGTATGAAAAAATATACCCAAATTTCTATTGCAATTATTGCCTCTTTGTTGCTCTTTAATTGCAAATCGGAGGATAAAAAACAAGATTTTAGTGATTTTACAAAACGCTATTTTGATGCAAAAAACAAATTAAGCCCACTCGATGCTACCCAAAATGGGCAGAACGAATATAACGATCAGCTTCAATTTGAAATGACTGATAGTTATAGAAAATCCCAAATGGATTTCTATGAAATCTATCAAAACGAGCTAAAATCAATCGACACAATCTCACTCACTGAGGAAGAAAAAAATAGCTATGAAATCATCAAGTGGGAAACAAATGTTGGCAAGGAATTGCTCAACCAACCAACAAATTTAATGCCATTACAACAATTTTGGGGAACACACCTAACGATGGCACAATTTGCAGGAGGTACTAGTGCACAGCCATTTAAAACAGAAAAAGACTATGCTAATTTTCTAATTAGAATGGAAAAATATAGTATTTGGTTAGATTCCGCAATAGTCTATATGAAAAAAGGAATTGCCTCAGGAGTTGTACTTCCGAAAGCACTAACCGAAAAAGTTATCCCTCAATTTGAAGAAATGCCAACGCAAAAAGTAGAAGACAATCTATTTTATTCAGCTATAAAATTAATGCCTACGACTTTTTCAGAAGCCTCAAAAAAGGAATTATCAGAAAAATATGCTGCCATAATTACAACAAAATTAAATCCGCAGTACAAAAAAATGACCGAATTTCTAAAAAAAGAATACCTCCCAGCATCAAGAACTACAAGCGGAATAGGCAGTTTGCCTTTCGGAAAAGAATTATATGCAATCTATGCAAAGCAATGGACTACTACCGAAATGAAGCCCGAAGCCATTCATGAATTAGGCCTTCAAGAAGTAGCACGATTGAATGCTGAAATGGAAAAAGTAAAAAATCAAGTAGGATTTAAAGGCACCTTATTAGCGTTTTTTGATGAGGTTCGAAACAAAAAAGAATTAAAACCTTTCAAAAAACCAGAAGAAGTACTTGCCAATTTTAATGCTATTTATTCCCGAATAAAACCAAATGTGGACAAGCTTTTTTCTTTGCAGCCAAAAACGAAATTTGAAATTAGAAGAACAGAAGCTTTTAGAGAAAAAACCGCAAGTGCCGAATATATGCAAGGCACAGCCGATGGGTCTAGACCAGGTATTTTTTATGTACCGATTCCAGATGTTGCAAATTATAATCTCTATGGCGATGAGGATTTATTTTTGCACGAAGCCATTCCAGGGCATCATTTTCAAATGTCATTGCAACAAGAAAATACAAACTTGCCAGACTTTAGAAGATTCAATTGGTTTGGTGCCTATGGCGAAGGTTGGGCACTTTATACAGAAAGTTTAGGGACAGAATTGGGATTATATAAAGATCCGTATCAATATTTCGGCATGCTCAGTAATGAAATGCACCGAGCCATTCGATTGGTTGTCGATACTGGAATGCACACAAAAGGGTGGACAAGAGAGCAAGCGATTCAGTTTTCTTTGAATAATGAAGCCGAAAGCGAAGCTAGTATTGTTTCGGAAATCGAGCGATATATGGCTATTCCAGGACAAGCATTATCTTATAAAATTGGTCAATTGAAAATCATAGAATTGCGAAAAAAAGCAGCGACTCAAATGAGATCGAAATTTGACATAAAGAAATTTCACGAAAAAGTACTCGGGTCAGGCGTGATGCCTCTTGCATTATTAGAAAAGAAAATAAATGATTGGATAAAAGAGAAGTAATATTGAAATAAAAAAAAGCCCTGAACTTCAGGGCTTTTTTGTGCGGATAATAGGACTCGAACCTACACGCCTTGCGGCACCAGATCCTAAGTCTGGCATGTCTACCAATTTCACCATATCCGCGAAAATGTGAGTGCAAATATACAACTAATTATCACCCACGCAAAAATAAATGTTCTTTTATTTAAAGTTCAAATCCAAGCCAATATTGTACTATAAATTCTGATATTTTTATTGTATTTTTGGTTATCCCTAACAATAAAAATATGAATACTATAAAAGCATACGTACAAGAAAATAAAACACGATTCATTGACGAATTAATCGAATTATTGAAAATCCCTTCCGTTAGTGCCGATGCCGCCTATTCTCAAGACGTAATAAACACAGCCGATGCCGTAAAAAATAGCCTAGAAAATGCGGGTTGCGACTTTGTAGAAATTTGTGACACACCAGGATATCCAATCGTATATGGCGAAAAAATTATCGACAACACTCTTCCCACTATTTTGGTATATGGCCATTATGATGTGCAACCGCCAGACCCCATAGAATTATGGACTTCTCCCCCATTTGAACCCGTGATTAAAACCACCGAAATTCACCCAGAAGGAGCCATTTTTGCTCGTGGTGCTTGTGATGATAAAGGCCAAATGTATATGCACGTCAAAGCATTAGAATATATGGTTCGGTCCAAAACCTTGCCTTGCAACGTAAAATTCATGATAGAAGGCGAAGAAGAAGTAGGTTCAAAAAGCCTAAGCTGGTTTGTAGAACGAAACCAAGAAAAACTAAAATGTGACGTAATACTAATTTCCGATACCGGAATGATCTCCAATCAGCAACCTTCTATAACAACAGGACTAAGAGGTTTGAGCTATGTAGAAGTCGAAGTTACAGGCCCAAATCGCGACTTGCACTCTGGACTTTATGGCGGAGCAGTTGCCAATCCAATAAATATACTAGCCAAAATGATAGCATCGCTTCATGACGAAAACAACCACATTACCATTCCAGGATTCTATGACAATGTCGAAGAATTATCGATAGAAGAAAGAGCCGAAATGGCAAAAGCACCCTTCAATTTAGACGACTATAAAAAAGCCCTCAACCTCAACGACATCTATGGCGAAAAAGGATATCTAACGAACGAGCGAAACTCCATCCGTCCAACATTAGACGTCAACGGAATTTGGGGCGGCTATACTGGCGAAGGAGCAAAAACAGTAATCGCAAGCAAAGCATTCGCCAAAATCTCCATGAGATTAGTGCCAAATCAAGACTGGGAAACCATCACCGAACTATTCACAAAACACTTCACAAGCATTGCCCCTGCTGGCGTGACCGTAAAAGTCACACCCCATCACGGCGGCCAAGGCTATGTCACCCCAACGGATAGTATCGGCTACAAAGCAGCAAATATGGCCTATACAGAAACCTTCGGAGTGCCAGCAATTCCAGTGCGTTCCGGCGGAAGTATCCCGATAGTAGCCCTTTTCGAAAAAGAACTCAAAAGCAAAACAATCCTCATGGGATTTGGCCTCGACAGCGACGCAATCCACTCGCCAAACGAACATTTCGGTATATTCAATTACCTAAAAGGAATCGAAACCATTCCGCTATTCTACAAATATTTCGTAGAATTAAGCAAATAAATAACACCAATAAACCACAAAATCCGTTCAGTAATGAGCGGATTTTATATTTGGGCGTGCCCTCGTTTAGAACGTCATTTCACTGCACGAAGCAATCACTAAACTCGGTCGAGCTGTTCGCTACAATCTCTGTTCCACTTCGTTACACAGAGGATTTTCGCTGCCATCTCTCACGCAAAAAACTAACTAGAAAGCTAAAACTTCCAATTGCGCTTTCTTGGTTAAGCTTTTAAAAACCAATTCATAAGAATGGTCAATCAATTCTTTGATTAATATATCGGTAACATCACGATTTATTGCTATTGTGTTCCAATGAATTTTGCTCATGTGCCATCCTGGTTTTATATCGTCATATAGAACCCTTAATTCTTCGGCATATTCAGGTTTGCATTTCAAATTTACAGATGGCACGCCTTTTTCCCATTGGGACAAGGAAGAAAGTGCAAACATTTTTCCACCAACTTTAAACACTAATGTTTCTTCATCAAAAGGAAAATGCTCCGTAACACCTTTCTTGGAAAGACAATATTCATAGAATATTTCTAGATTCATTTTTGAATTGCATATAAAATAGGTTTGCTCGGACTTGCATCGTTTTCAAAAGATGCCATTTGCAAATTCAACAAATAGTTCCCGTCTTTTACCGCATTATTCACAAAAATCATTTCAGTAATAGTACAGTTTATTCGGGCATCGGCGTTGAGATTTGTCACATTTTTTACATTCCAAAATGCTTTGTGTGCCAATAGTTTTCCATCATCTTGCTCTTTGTCTACACTTGGCAAATCTATTAACAAATGTTGAATACCACATTCGCGAATAAAAATCGCAGCATCTTCAGACAAATAAGGTGGATTGGTATTCGAATATTTCATCGATAATTTATCGGAAGTATTCGGCAAAGTTCTGATGACGATGGCTTCGGGTGACGTTCCGTTTAACGCATTTTCAATTTGGTTTTTTGTAATTACCAAATCTTCATTTTGTATTTCTGGCTGCACAGAAATCAATTCGGCCAAAAAGAAAAACTGCTTTAATGATTGATTTATCGAGTAGAATTCTTTTGTAATATGCCCCAAACACTCGGTATGCGTTCCGTGACCGTGAGGATTAAAGAAGATATTATTGAAATTTGTTGAAGAACTTCCTTCGGAAACTTTTCCTATCCAGTCACCAAAAACTACGGGTTCAATTATGGGTTTATCAATATACCACGCAATTGGATTATCGTCATTATTGGTCAACGAAATAGAAATATCAATTGGTTTTGATAAATCAACTTCAAAATTATTTATTTTTGCTATCATAATATATTAAACCACGAAGGGGACAACGGTTTCACTAAGTTCACTAAGATTTGTTTTCTCTTTGTGTGCTTTGTGGTTAAACTACACCAAATTTAAGTAAAATAAATCTGATGCGATTCCATCTGTCAAAAACTTTCCTTTTTTTGTAGGTCGCAAAAGGTTATTTTCTATAAAAACCAAATCATCATTCAAGTATTTCTGAACCTGTTTCAACAAATAATCAGCATAGATATTTCCAAAATCTTGTTTGATTTTATCAATTGACACTCCCCAAATTGTCCGCAATCCTGTCATTATATATTCGTTATAGCGATCCGTAATTGTTAAAATCTCCGTTTCATTTGGAAGTTGGTTTTTGCTCAATGCATCTATATAAAGTGAATTATTTGACACGTTCCAACTTCTAGAAAAACCATTAAAACTATGTGCCGAAGGGCCAATTCCGATATATTTTTTTCCGAGCCAATAGGCCGAATTATTTTTTGAAAAATAGTTTTCTTTACCAAAATTTGATAATTCATAATGGATAAAATTATTTGCTTCGAGCAATTCTACCAAAATAGAAAAATGTTCTTGAGCAACATCATCGTTTGGTTTTGCGATTTTTCCTTTTTGAATTAAGGCATGCAATGCGGTTTTTGGCTCAACCGTTAAAGCATAACTCGAAATATGCGAAATACCATAAGACAAGGCCTTATTGATGTTTTGAATCCATATTTCATTACTCATTCCTGGTATTCCATAAATTAAATCCAACGAAATGTTATCGAAATATTGCGTTGCAATTGCCAAACATTTTTTGGCTTCTTCCGAATTATGTGCTCGGTTCATTAGCTTTAAATCTGCTTCAAAAAAAGACTGAATCCCAATACTTAATCGGTTAATTTTGGTTTTCGATAATTCGATAATTCGTTCTTCGGTCAAATCATCAGGGTTTGCTTCAATGGTAATTTCAGGATTTTCGGTAACCAAATAATTATTATAAACAGTATCAATCAAAAGCAAGAAATCTGAAATTTGTAATATGGAGGGCGTTCCTCCCCCAAAATAAATAGTTTCTACTGTTTCATGCTCCATCTCCCTTTTTCGCAACTTTAATTCATTGGCAATAGCCAAAACCATTTCGTCTTTTTTCTTCAATGAAGTCGAAAAATGAAAGTCGCAATAATGACATGCTTGCTTGCAAAAAGGAATATGAATATAGATACCGCTCATAGCTTTGTGGTCTGAAATTGGTGGTAATTAATCGGTTTTATTTTGAAAAAATAGTCTTACTTGTCTGCATAAAAATTTACTAAACACTATTTTTTTATTCGAGCTTCGTTATTCTTCACAAAAGCGTCCCAACCGGTATAGCTTTTCTCTCCAGTGGTTTTTCCTGAGTTGAAAAAATGACAAACTGCTGCTGCCAAGCCATCTGTTGAATCAAGATTTTTTGGTAATTCTTTTAGTCCTAATAGTTGTTGCAACATTTTGGCCACTTGTTCTTTGCTAGCATTTCCGTTTCCAGTAATGGCCATTTTTATTTTTTTTGGTTCATATTCTGTTATTGGAATATCCCGAGAGAGTCCTGCTGCCATTGCTACTCCTTGTGCCCTTCCGAGTTTTAGCATCGACTGAACGTTTTTTCCAAAAAAAGGGGCTTCTATAGCAATTTCATCGGGATTATGGGTTTCGATTAGCTCAATTGTGCGTTCAAAAATGATTTTAAGTTTTTGATAATGATTGTCATATTTTGAAAGTTGCAATTCATTGAGCTGAACAAATTGCATATTTTTTCCTACCACTTTTATGATTCCAAAACCCATGATAGTCGTTCCTGGGTCGATTCCTAAAATAATTCGTTCGTTTACCAATTATTCTGTTTTTATTATTACGGGCAAAATAAATTGAGTTTTTACAGGAATTCCCCTTTTGATAGCTGGATTTACTTTTGGAAAATCTATTAGCCTACTTTGAAGAATACTATCGATTTTTACTTTATCATAAGCAACGCTATCTTTTGGAAATTGAGGCTCAAACTCCATAGTTGCATTTGGATATACGGTTACTTTAACTTCAATGGTGTCTAATTCTGGATATAAAATAGAAAGTGTATCGATGCTAAGTTTTTCTTGAATAGTTTGTGTCAATAATTCGAAGAAACAACGTTCTCTTGTGCTTTTGTTCTTGATTTTTTCGCATTCAGAGAAAGATGGATACTCATCAACTTCATTCCAATTGATGGATTTCATTTCTTTTTCTAATAGCTCTTTTTTGGAAGGCACCTGCATGTCAAAATACTGACACGAAGAAATCATTAGAAGAAATAAAAGAGAAATTATTTTTTTCATATCGTATTGAACTAAATATCTGAATTCAAAAATAAGAAATATTATTCAGTGAAAATCAGCTTTATAATAAAAAAGAAAAACCTTCAACGAATTGAAGGTTTTCAGTGACATAAATAGGCTTGATTATCTAATTATCATTTTTTTAATAACTTTCTGATTTGAAGTGGTTGTTACTTCTATCAAATAGATTCCTGAATTTACAGCTGACAAATCGACTGTTTGCGAAGTCGCTTCATTTGATGAATTTTGAATTGCAATAATTTTTCCTAACACATCATAAACCACTATTTTGGCAATCGAATCTATATTGTTTTTTAATGAAACAGTCACCAAATCATTAACTGGGTTTGGATAAAAAACAAAATTGGCGTTTTCAAAATCAGTTGTTCCTAATATTTGATAAAATTCAGTATTGAAAGTATTTGTAATAATTGCTGGATTAAAATCAAAAAATATTGAGGCCGTATTTGGAATAATATCTCCAACAACATAGCCCGGTTTTGGTTTCACTTTGAACATTATATACCCTTTTGAAGCTATAGGATTTTGAATGGTTGCTGGAAGTTGAATATTGTCGAATTTCCATGTAAGCAAGTTGTCTATTCGGTCCATTGTATAGCTGTGACTTGTATTCACCATTTTTATTGACGTTTCGTCAAGTTTAGCGTCTAGAACATCTATTACTTTGACATTGATGGCGCTGGCTGTTCCTGTGTTTTCAAAATTAATTGTATAATACAAATAATTATTAGGGGTAAAATTTGTGATTAAAATTCTAGAACCATGAGACTCTAATTTATCGTTTGGATCATAAGACCCAACTATTGTTTGACTTAAAATATTAGAGTTGTTTTCTGCAACAATATCACCTATAAGCGGAACTATTGTAGCGTTATTTATCAGTTGATTTCCTAAAGTCACGGTCGGAATAGTAGGGACTGACATTGTAACATTGATTACTCGATATTCAAAAGGCAATAAATTTGTAAAGTTATAGGAAAAACCAGTTATTGTTGGCGTTGCACCCGCTTGAGAGTTTTCTGTTATTGTAACCAAGGCATCTTTTTGAAAATTTATTGTTCCTGAAGTCACCGTTTGGTTCCCTAAATTTGCATATACAATCTTGTTTTGATAGGTAAATCCTGGACGAGGTTGCTGAATTGGAATTATTGAAATAGCTAAATCATTATAGGCTTGAGTAATTGTTATTGGGAAATTATAAGGTTGCATTCCTGCTCCTACAACAATGTGAACGTTGCTATATGTTGCTGTTGCTATTCCATATACTGCTGCATAATTAGGGTCAACCGAAAAACTCAAATCATATGAATTTGAAGGGTTAATATCATAGATGTTATAAACCCCTGTTGGAGCAAATACATTATGAACATCTCCATTCGCATTGACTTCATAATGAAACTGCCCTAACGGAAAATTTTGTTCACCCGTATCTTGTGTTCCATTAGCATTTATATCCAAAAAGGCATTCAAACGCAATCCTGAACAATTAATAGTCCCTTGATTTGATGCAGACGTAGTTACTTCTGTAATTTTTATAAATCCTGGTGCATTACTGAAATTAGTTACCATTATTAAATAATATTCTCCTGGTTGTGCGTTTGGAATAATTGGATATTCCGTAGAATTAGCCGAATAGCTACAACACACAATTTTGTTAGCCGTTAATTGACCGCTACACGGAGTTACTGGATCTGTAAATGGTCCATAACAAATATAATCTACATCTAAATCAAGCCCTTGAAAATTCAAATTTGCGTTTTGTTTAATCATTAAGCTAATGCTTCCAGCACCACTAACTGGCAAATAAAACCAGGTAGGATTAGGCTTTGTCGTAAGGCAACCATAAGCATTTCCAGATTCTGCTTGAATAGCTTGGTTTGTGTTTACAAATGGTACACCTAATGCACTACACAATGAATTTGCAGTTGCACAAGTATAAGCATTATTACAAACAGCATACGCTTTTACACGAAATGAATAGATACTATCGCAAGTAGAAGATATTATTTCTCTCACAAATATTGTGGTTATTGGTGTTTGAGTCCCTACCGTAAAAGTTGTAGGGTTCGTTATTGGAACATTTTGATATTGTGCATTTGTTAGCGAAGTATAATATTGCAAACTGTTTGTTGTGTTTATTTGAGCTTGAATTGAAGTAAGGTTAAAGGTTACTGACGAGTCATTATTCTCATCACATTGTTCCATATCAGTTAGAACAGTAACCGTATTGTTATAGGTGACTGTATTCAAATAGAATCCCATAATTTGAACATCAGCATTAACTGTATTGATCAATTTTGCATACACCACAGTTGATCCTAAAGCGGTGCAATACTGTGTTGGATTTGAAATTAAATTAGTATTTAAACTTGCATCTGCATAAGTTGGAAAATAGAAAACTGAATATAAAGCTGGATCCAAAGTTCCAATAATTATTGGGGTATTTGCTGTTAAATCATAACAGGATTGATTATTACTGTCACACTGAGACATGTTTAATGGCTGTCCAGATTGAGGAGTACAATTTGAAGTAACAATAGTTACTGGATTAGACCATTCGCTAATGTTAGTTGTCGAACACATTGTGCGAACATATGCTAGATAAGTAGTCCCGCAAACTAACCCAACTGCTGAATAAGTAGTACTTGAAGCAATAGAAATAGCCGTAGTATTTGCATTAGGAGCTGGAGTTCCTTGAGGCGTAATATAAACTTGATATTGAGCAACATTTGAAGTAGCTCCCCAATTTATTACAGCACTTGTTTGAGTAAAAGAGCTTGCAGATAATGTTGTAGGCGGACTACAAGTTGCCGTACTACAATTTGTTGTTATTACTGTTGCCGTTGTGATTGTATCACAACCCGTAACTGTATTTTGTGTTTTGGCATAAAGCAAATGTGTTGCTGGTGATGAGAATGAAAATGGACTTACTAGCGGACTGAAAGATGATTCGGCGTTTGAATAATTTGAAAAATATTGAGTTACTGAGGTGTTTGAAGATGTTTGACCGTTTTGATACATAATACTTGTCAGCACAGAGGCATCAACAAAAACAACACCATCGTTATTTGTATCGCAGGCAGAATAAGTAATATCTTGAACAAATGGATTACTATTCACATTTAAACTAAAAACATTTATGGTTACTTCAGAAGTCAAAATGTTAAAAACGCGAACAAAAATTGCTTGTTGATTAGATAAATTAGTATAATTTGTGGCTGGATTTATTGCATTAACTCCATTAGTGGCATCAGTTTGTGTTTCATGATAACTAACTAAAAAATCTGATGGATTTAACCCTGCTAATGCAAATGGCGTGTTTGTAGTTAAATCAAATTCGGCAGTTCCAGAATGACTACATTGCTGAAGATTAGGCACTTGATTGTTTGATTGAGAAAACAAAAAAGAGGAAGTTAATAATAATAAAAAGAGTATATTTTTTTTCATAATCTATGTTTAAAAATTTGAAAATTTAACATTTTATAGTGCAATATACAAACTTTCAAACTATTAGAAATAAAAAGTTGCTAAAATCAAAAAAGCTCCCCTTAGATTCTGAAACAAGTTCAGAATAATTTGGAAAGCTTTTCATTGGTCTAACTACTAAACCGAGCTACGGGTTACAAAGCCGTAGCAAAACAACACAACTAATCTTAAAAACCTTTTTTGGGCAAAAAAGTCACGTTTTTCAACGTGACTTTCCCAATTTAAGCGGTCTGGACGGGACTCGAACCCGCGACCCCATGCGTGACAGGCATGTATTCTAACCAACTGAACTACCAAACCTCGCTTTAATGCGGTTGCAAATATACAACCTATTTCGACTTCTACAAAGATTTTAAAAAAAATGTTCGATTATTAATCCAAAGCCTATCCAAAAGTTTGTTTTTCAACCAAATAGGTTGTGAGTATTTTTTCGAAATTTGCTCCGACAGATACAGGAACGTACTTAATCTTGTTTTGAGCACAAGTTAATGCTAGTTTTTTGAAGTAAATTGATGCCTGGCTTTCATAAGTTTCCTTAATATTATCAGCAAAAATCATTACCTCATCTCCAGTTTCTACATCTATGAATTTTCTAGGTGCATTATCAAAATCAAAATTTAATTCGGTTTTTTCATCAAACACATGAAACAAAAGTACTTTATGCTTATTATGTTTTAAATGCTGTAAAGCCGAAAACAAAGCCTCTTCATCACCTGATTGAAACATATCTGTAAACAAAATGATCATTGATCTTCGGTGGATTTTCTCTGCTATTTGATGCAAAAAAAGTACTGTATCTGTATTCTTAGACGCTTTTGGCTGTTCTAACAATTCCTCAAGTTTACTCAAAATCATTCGGTGATGGCGGTCACTACCCATTTCTGGAGCATAATATTCATAAACATCAGAATATATACTCAAACCTACTGCATCACGCTGTTTCTTCAATAAGTTCATTAAAACTGCCGAAGCTAAAACCGAAAAACCTATTTTATTCTCATAAAATTCTTGGTCGTTTTTCAATTTTGGATAGTGCATCGAAGACGAATTGTCTATAATAATATGACATCGCAAATTGGTTTCTTCCTCATATCGTTTGGTATAAAGCCGATCTGTTTTGGCAAATAATTTCCAATCAATATGTTTTGTGCTTTCCCCAGAATTATAGACTTTATGCTCTGCAAATTCGGCCGAAAAACCATGAAATGGACTTTTGTGCATTCCCGAAATAAATCCCTCTACCACCTGATGAGCTAACAATTCAAGATGCTGAAAGCTTGCAATTTTTTCTATTTGTGATTCCAATTTCATCTTTCAAATGTATTAAAAGATTGCCTGAATTAAAAATATATCCCAAAAAAAAGGTTTGACTTTCGCCAAACCTTTATCTATTTATTTTTTTCTTACAATAGTGCATTCAGACTATCCGCATAGGTTTGCTTAGGTGCAACGCCGACTTGTCGTCCAACTACTTCCCCGTTTTGAAAAACTAAAACAGTTGGGATATTTCTCACGCCATATTTTGCCGCAAATTCCTGATTTGCATCAACATCAACTTTTCCTATTACTGCTTTTCCTGCAAATTCTTCACTTATTTCATCAATGATTGGCCCAACCATTCTGCACGGTCCGCACCATGCTGCCCAAAAATCAACCATTACTGGTTTGTCTGATTTCAAAACTACTTCCTCAAAAGTAGCGTCTGTTATTGCTAATGCCATTTTATTTTTATTTTAAAATTGATGTTTAATTACTTATTCTCTCAAAATCGAATACAAATTTATAAATAATAAACCATTCAAACACTATGATAATAGTAGTTTTGAAAATATAATTTTTTAGTTTATCCGTAGCCTTTTTCTATTGCTCACTTGTTCATCCTAAAAAAATATAAAAAAAAGAATACCCTTTTCATTAGGGCTAGGCTTTGTTAGTTTTAATTCAATTTGAAACTTACTTGCAATTTTTCTAATTCTAATAATAATTCTTTAGAAATGTTAATTTTTAATTTCCTGCTTGGCATCTCCAAACGTGTGATAATCTTTGTTTCCTCAATTTCGGTGAGGATTTGAGCTTGTGGCTCGACTGCCTCAACTAATTCTTCATCTCCGTCAAAAACAACGGTTTCTATTTCGCTTACTTCTGACAAAGGCGTTTCTACTATTCGCTTCACGGTTTCTAATTCCATAATCTCAAACATTACGGTATTATCCCCTTTATTAGTCTGAAATAAAGCACTAAGTTTATGGATATTCTCTGGCTCTAAATCGGCAATATTCATTTGAATTACTAGTTTTTTTGCAAAAGTGGACAAAACATTAGCCAGTAATTTTGCGTCTTGAAATATAATCCTAGGTTCTGATTTTTTTCCAGTTTCTCGATTTACCCAACCTTCTTTAACCCCAATTTTAAAATAAATAAACTGGTTGTTTACCAAGAAATGTCTAAATTTTAAATAATCCTCATCAAAAATTCTAAATTCATGACTTTCGTCATAGCCATCTACTGTAAAAGCAGCCCAGTCTTTTCCGTTTTTTCCTGTTCGATATTGAACATTTGTTACTATTCCTGCAAAGGATAAATTCTTGCCAATTTGATTTTCCAAATTCTTCAAAATCGACAACTGACTATTACAAAAATATTTCATCTCGAATTTGAAATCATCTAATGGGTGTCCCGAAATATAAATCCCTACAACTTCTTTTTCTTTGGCCAATTTCTCCATCGTACTCCAATCTTCACAAGGAGGGACAACTGGCTCGGCAATTTGAACTTCGCTAGCATCGCCAAAAAGACTCACTTGAGAGGAATTTTCGTTTTCTTGAAATTTAGACCCGTACCTAATTGCCTTTTCCAAAAACGTAACTCCGTCCCCTTCAATATGAAAATATTGTGCTCTAGTAGTGCCAACAAAAGAATCAAATCCTCCCGCTAATGCTAAGTTTTCAAAGGCTTTTTTATTGGCTGCTCGTAAATCTATTCGTTTTGCCAAATCAAAAATAGACTTATATTTTCCCTCTTTTCGTCCTTCTACAATTGTAGCAACAGCTCCAGAACCTACGCCTTTTACTGCACCAATTCCAAATCGGACAGCATAGTTTTCGTTTACCGTAAATTTATAGAAAGACTCATTTACGTCAGGGCCCAAAACTTGCAATCCCATGCGTTTACACTCTTCCATAAAAAATGAAACTTGCTTGATATCACTCATATTATTAGACAAAACAGCCGCCATATATTCGGCAGGATAGTTTGCTTTCAAATAAGCTGTTTGATAGGCAATCCAAGCATAACAAGTTGAATGCGATTTGTTAAAAGCATATTCTGCAAAAGCTTCCCAATCTTTCCAGATTTTTTCCAATTTTTCTTCCGTATGTCCTTTGGCGACAGCCTGAGAAATAAATTTAGGCTTCATTTTGTCTAGAACATCTTTCTGTTTTTTTCCCATTGCTTTTCTCAAAACATCGGCATCTCCTTTTGAAAAATCTGCTAATTTTTGAGACAAAAGCATTACTTGTTCTTGATAAACCGTAATTCCGTAGGTTTCTTTGAGTAGTTCTTCGCAGGCCTCAATATCATATTCAATTTTTTCTTCTCCATTTTTTCTTCTAATAAAACTCGGAATATAAGCTATTGGCCCTGGTCGATATAACGCATTCATAGCTATTAAGTCCCCAAAAACTGTTGGCTTTAATTCCTTCATATATTTTTGCATTCCAGGACTTTCATATTGAAAAATACCAACCGTTTCTCCACGCTGAAATAATTCATACGTTTTTGCATCATCTATTGGAAATTCATCTGGATTGAGTTGAACTCCTGTTCGATATTTAACTAGTTTTACGGTGTCTTTTATTAAGGTAAGGGTTTTTAATCCCAAGAAATCCATTTTTAATAATCCTGCACTTTCTACTACCGAGTTATCAAATTGAGTTACATATAAATCTGAATCTTTGGCGGTAGCAACAGGAACAAAATCCGTAATATCACTTGGGGTAATAATAACGCCACAAGCGTGAATTCCAGTATTTCTAAGGTTTCCTTCCAAAACTTGAGCTTGTTGTATGGTTTCTCCACTCAAGTCGGCGTCTTTTGAAATCCCTATTAATTCTTTTATTTTATCAAAATCTTCAGGCCGAAGCACTTTCTTTATTTCTCCTTCCGAATCTTTCAAAAAACGAGCTAAACTCCATTTGGACGGAATAGCATTTGGAATTAATTTGGCTATTTTATCAGCTTCAAAAAGAGGTAAATCTAAAACTCTGGCCGTATCTCGAATTGCCGACTTAGCAGCCATTGTTCCATAAGTAATAATTTGGGCAACCTGTTTAGAGCCATATTTTTGAATCACATAATCCATCACTCGACTTCTTCCTTCATCATCAAAATCGATATCAATATCGGGCAAAGAAACCCGGTCTGGATTTAGAAAACGCTCAAAAAGTAAATTGTATAACAGCGGGTCAATATTCGTAATCCCCAGACAATAGGCCACTACAGAACCCGCTGCAGAACCCCTTCCAGGACCTACAGAAACGTCCATTTTTCTAGCCTCGGCGATAAAATCTTGAACAATTAGAAAATATCCTGGATATCCTGAGTTTTCAATTGTAAGCAATTCAAAATCTATTCGTTCCTGAATTTCTGGTGTTATTTCTTTATACCTTTTTTTTGCCCCTTCAAGAGTTAGATGCTTTAAAAATGCGTTCTCCCCTCTTTTTCCTTGGTCATTTTCATCATCTAATATTAGAAATTCTGCTGGAATATCGAATTTTGGTAACAATACCTCTCGAGCCAAGTCATAAATTTCTACTTTATCGACAATCTCTTTTGTATTGGAAATTGCTTCTGGCAAGTCATTGAATAATTTTTTCATCTCGCTTGCCGATTTGAAATAATATTCTTGATTTGGCAATCCATATCGATACCCACGTCCCCGACCTATTGGTGTGGATTGTTTTTCTCCATCGCGAACGCACAACAAAATATCGTGTGCATTTGCGTTTTCTTTTTCGATATAAAAGGTATTATTGGTAGCAATAATTTTTATATCGTGTTTTTTGGCCAAACTAACTAAGGCAGAATTTACTCTATTTTCATCTTCTTGATTGTGGCGCATCACCTCGATATAGAAGTCTTCGCCAAATATTTTTTTCCACCAAATTAGGGCTTCTTCTGCTTGATTTTCGCCAAGATTTAAAATTTTATTTGGAATTTCTCCATATAAATTTCCTGACAAAACGATTAAATCTTCTTTGTATTTTTCGATAATTTTTTTATCAATTCTCGGAACATAATAAAATCCCTCCGTATAGGCAATTGAGGACATTTTGGCTAAATTATGGTATCCTTTTTTGGTTTTTGCTAAAAAAACAACTTGAAATCCGTTGTCTTTTCTTGTCTTGTCTTTATGGTCTTCGCACACAAAAAATTCGCAACCAACTATTGGTTTTATGATTGTTTCTTCAGGAATTTCTTCTTTCTCAATTGCGGCATCATTTTTTGCTTGGGCAATTTTATTATGGTATAAAATATCTCTAACAAAGTGAAATGCCCCCATCAAATTGGCGTGATCTGTGATGGCAACCGCAGGCATTTTTTGATTTGCAGTTGCCTTCACGAGAGCTGCAACACTAATTGTAGATTGCAAAACCGAAAACTGAGTATGATTATGCAAATGAACAAAGTCGGACGAATTTAATATTTGTTTGTTATCAAATAAGGCTTCTTTTGAAATTATATTGGTTTGGATTTCTCCAAATTGTTGTCGGATTTTTTCTGAAGCTTGTTTTAGATTTATGTGTTGTAAACCGATTAACTGAATTTCCTTTGGATTTTTGTTTTGAAATTCTGAAAAATACTCTTGAGAAACGTCTAATTCTTCTTTTGTAAAAATTTCTCGACGAATTAGTTCGAGAAAACAACGTGTTGTTGCCTCCACATCGGCAGTAGCATTATGGGCTTCTGAGAATGGTGTTTGGAAAAGATAGTTGTGTAATTCTGTTAATGTTGGTAATTTATATTTTCCGCCTCGTCCACCGGGTAGTTGCAAAAGCGAAGCGGTAATCTCTGTACAGGTATCCAAAATCGGCATTTTGGCCATTGTTGATTGTACTTGCAAACGGTGAAATTCGCAACCCATAATATTGATATCGAAACCTAGATTTTGACCTACAATAAATTTGGCTTTTCCAAGAGCTATATTGAATTGTTCTAAAACTTCTAATAAGGAGACCCCTTCGGCTTGGGCTAATTCGGTCGAAATTCCATGAATTCTCTCAGCATCATAGGGTATATTATATCCTTCTGGGCGAATCAAATAATCCTTATGCTCGATAAGTTTCCCCATGTTGTCGTGAAGTTGCCATGCAATTTGAACGCAACGAGGCCAGTTTCCAGTATCTGTGATGGGTGCGTCCCAGCGTTTTGGCAATCCAGTGGTTTCGGTATCGAATATTAAATACATTAAGGATATTTGAGTTAGATTTGAGAAAAACAAACTATCAAAAATAATCTTTTGATAGATTTGTTGTAAAAATACATTTTGTATAATTAATTGTCAATTTTAGTTATCAACAAAACAAAAAAAACCATTCAAAAAATTGAAAAACAATTTTCTGAATGGTACTATAAAAAGTTTATTTAGAAAAATCTAAATAGGTGTTTTATTTAAAGTTGATAATTAATATCCGCCTCTGTTTCCACCACGGTCATTTCCACCACGGCTGTTTCCACCACCACCGTAACCTCCGCGAGAATCTCCTCCACGGCTGTTATTGTTGAAGCTTCTTCTTTCTCCTTCTGGTTTAGGCTCTGATTTGTTTACTACAATTGCACGACCTTGAACAGTTGCACCGTTCAATTCATCGATTGCTTTTTGAGCATCTTCATCACTTGACATTTCTACAAAACCAAATCCTTTACTTCTTCCAGTAAATTTATCAGTAATAATTTTTACAGAATCAACTGTTCCGTAAGCCTCGAAAGACTCTCTTAAATCTGCTTCCTCAATACTGAATGGAAGGCTTCCAACAAAAATATTCATATTTATTTATTTATAATATTAAACAAAGGTACTCTAATTTTAACGGTTACAACTATTTTACTGTTTATTTATGATTTTATTCTGAAAATGTCTGTTTTTGAGGGGGAGATAACCTATTGATTATTAATATAAAAAAGAGTATTAGTAAGTTTCAAAAAAAGATGTATATTTGCACCCTTAATTAATCGAGGTCGTGTACCTCAAAATTTAATCTTAGATTATGTCTGTAAAAATTAGATTACAAAGACACGGTAAAAAAGGAAAGCCTTTTTACTGGGTTGTAGCGGCAGATGCTCGCTCAAAAAGAGATGGTAAATACCTAGAAAAAATTGGTACTTATAATCCAAACACAAATCCTGCAACTATCGAATTGAACCTTGACAGTGCAGTACAATGGTTACACAATGGTGCTCAGCCTACTGACACCGCAAAAGCAATTCTTTCTTACAAAGGTGCTTTATTGAAACACCACCTTGATGGCGGTATTCGTAAAGGAGCTTTAACACAAGAACAAGCAGATGCTAAATTAGCAGCTTGGTTAGAGGCAAAAGCGGGTAAAGTAGATTCTAAAAAAGCAGGTTTATCAAAAGCGGAAGTGGAAGCAAAAGCGAAAGCATTGAAAGCTGAAAAAGAAGCAAATGCAAAACGTATTGCCGCGGCTGCTCAAGCAGAAGCTGATGCTATTGCTGCTGCAACTCCAGTTGAAGAAGTTGCCGTTGAAGAAGAAGCTCCAGTTGCTGAAGTAGAAGTTGCAGAAGAGGAAACTCCAACTGCTGAAGAAGCGGCTCCGGTTGCTGAAGAAGTTGTTGTTGAAGAAGCACCCGTAGAAGTAGTTGAAGAAGCTGCTGCCGAAATTGCTGATGAAGCTCCTGCTGCCGAAGAAACGGAAGAAACACCTGAGGCTTAATCTCAAAGCGATTTATGCGTAAAGAAGATTGTTTCTATTTAGGTAAAATCGCAAAAAAATTTAGCTTTAAAGGCGAAGTCCTTGCCTATTTAGACACGGACGAACCTGAGTTATATGAAAATTTGGAATCAGTGTTTGTTGAATGCAACAAACACTTGGTTCCATTTTTTATTGAAAGCAGTTCGTTGCATAAAAACGATTTTCTTCGAATTCGTTTTGAAGATATCACTACCGAGGAAGCCGCCGAGGCTATTCTTGGAAATGCTATTTATCTCCCTTTAAAAATGTTGCCAAAACTTAGTGGCAACAAGTTTTATTTTCACGAAGTAATTGGATTTGAGGTTGAAGACAAACGATTAGGTATTGTCGGAAAAATTATATCTATCAATGATTCTAGTGCTCAACCTCTTTTTGAAGTACTAAATGGTGATGTGGAAATCTTAATTCCGATGATTGATCATTTTTTGATAAAAATCGACCGTGACAATAAAAGAGTCATCATGGATTTGCCCGAAGGTTTAATTGAAATGTATCTTTAGTAGGCAATCTATTTTTTGTTTTTGTTTTTTTATTTAAAATAGTAAAGTTGTTATGTCCAAATTTCAGTTTAAACAGTTTGCTGTTTCTCAAGATAAGTGTGCGATGAAAATTGGCACAGACGGGGTGCTGTTAGGTGCTTGGGCGCCAATTGAAAATCGCCCTAAATCTATTTTGGACATTGGAACTGGCACTGGAATTATTGCTTTAATGTTAGCTCAGAGAACAAATGCGGTTCAAATTGATGCATTAGAAATTGACGAAAGTGCCTTTGAACAGGCGACTGATAATTTTGAAAATTCTCCTTGGAACGAACGTTTGTATTGTTATCACGCTGGTTTAGATGAGTTTATAGAGGAGCCGGAGGACGAATATGATTTGATTGTATCGAATCCTCCTTTTTTTTCGGAAGAGTTTCGCTCAACAGATGAGCGGCGGGATTTGGCTCGATTTCAGGAGGCGATGCCGTTTCGGGAATTGATTGAGGCTGCCGATTTATTATTGTCTGAGAATGGTATTTTTTCGGTAATTATTCCATTTAAGGAGGAGGCTACTTTTTTGGCACTTGCCAAAGAATATGAGTTATTTCCTATTAGAATAACTAGAGTTAGAGGTTCGGCGGCAACACAAATTGTGAGAAGTTTGTTGGCTTTTCGAAGATATGAATTGTCGGTTTTGAGTGCCGATGAGTTGATTATTGAAATTGGCCGACATGAATATACTTCTGATTATATTGAATTGACGAAGGATTTTTATTTGAAAATGTGATGCCCTAGCCCTGCTTGTAACGGAAATCCTTTTTATTTTTTCTTTAAAAATAAAAAGATTGAAGTGGAAAGCAGGAAATAGCTCCAAAAAATGATGTAAATTATAACAATTGTTGATGCATTAGTTGCAATTGTTTCTGTAAATTTGCAAAATATTCTTAATTAGATTGTTGGCTATTATGGGTAGCAATCATAACCATAAAACTATGAAACCAGATTTATTTCAAGCCCCAGATTATTACAATTTAGACGATTTATTGAATGACGAACACAAATTAGTTCGAGATGCTGCCCGTGAATGGGTGAAGCGTGAGGTGTCGCCAATTATTGAAGATTTTGCTCAAAGGGCAGAATTTCCTACACAAATTATCAAAGGATTGGCGGATATTGGTGCTTTTGGCCCCTATATTCCAGAAGAGTATGGCGGAGCAGGATTGGATCAAATTTCTTATGGTTTGATTATGCAAGAGATAGAAAGAGGAGATTCTGGTGTTCGTTCTACGGCTTCTGTGCAGTCTTCATTAGTGATGTATCCGATTTGGAAATATGGAAATGAGGAGCAACGACTGAAATATTTGCCAAAATTAGCTTCGGGAGAATTTATGGGTTGTTTTGGATTGACGGAGCCTAATTATGGTTCGGATCCAGGCAGTATGATTACGAACTATAAAGATATGGGTGACCATTATTTATTGAATGGTGCAAAAATGTGGATATCGAATGCTCCGTTTGCTGATGTTGCTGTTGTTTGGGCAAAAAATGAAGAAGGACGAATTCACGGTTTGATTGTAGAGCGAGGAATGGAGGGTTTTTCTACTCCAGAAACTCATAATAAATGGTCGCTACGTGCTTCATCAACAGGGGAATTAATTTTTGATAATGTGAAAGTTCCGAAGGAGAATTTATTGCCTAATAAATCAGGTTTGGGAGCTCCTCTTGGTTGTTTGGATTCTGCTAGATATGGAATTGCTTGGGGTGCTATCGGCGCTGCAATGGACTGTTATGACACGGCTTTGCGGTATGCAAAAGAGAGAATTCAGTTTGACAAACCTATTGCGGGAACACAATTACAGCAAAAAAAATTGGCCGAAATGATTACTGAAATTACCAAAGCACAATTATTGACTTGGCGATTGGGTGTTCTTAGAAATGAAGGTCGTGCGACTACTGCTCAAATTTCTATGGCCAAAAGAAATAATGTTGATATGGCAATTAATATTGCTCGTGAAGCGAGACAAATATTGGGTGGAATGGGGATTACTGGTGAATATTCTATTATGCGACACATGATGAATTTAGAATCTGTGATTACCTATGAAGGGACTCATGACATTCATTTATTGATTACTGGGATGGATATTACTGGGATTCCAGCTTTCAAATAATAGTAAACATATATTAAAGTATTATTAAAATTGATAGAAAAAGCTTCCTGTTTTTAGGAAGCTTTTTTATTTTTACAAAAAATAAATTTTTCATGAATATTCAAACGATAAACCATCGGATTCAACCTCAAAAAGAGGCCTTATTGCATCATTCTTTATATAAAAATGTAAAAACCGTTTCTGATTTACATCATTTTTTGGAAAACCACGTCTATGCTGTTTGGGATTTTATGTCTTTATTAAAGGCTTTACAATCAAAGTTAACCTGCACGACAACACCTTGGTTTGCAACTGAAAATGCTGAAATTCGTTATTTGATAAACGAAATTGTATTGGCCGAAGAAACCGATTTGACATTGGACGGAAAGCACCAAAGTCATTTTGAGATGTATGTTGAAGCCATGACGTCCTGTGGTGCAAATACTCGTGAAATTAATGCGTTTTTGGAAGATGTCTTTGATACTCAAAATATTTTTGTTTCCATCAAAAAAAGTGATTTGCATGTCAATATTAAAGCCTTTTTGGATTTTACGTTTCGATTGATTGATGAAGGAAAATCGCATAAAATCGCTGCCGCTTTCACGTTCGGTAGAGAGGATTTGATTCCGAGTATGTTTACCGAAATTTTGAAAGGTTTTCAAGCCAATTTTCCTGAAACAGATTTGAGCAAATTGATTTATTATTTTGAAAGACATATCGAATTAGACGCAGACGAACATGGTCCTATGGCGATGAAAATGATTTCGGAATTGTGTGGTGATAGTCCTCAAAAATGGGCAGAAGTGGAAGAAACTTCTATCTTGGCACTAGAAAAACGAATTGGTTTATGGAACGCTATTCAAGAAAAAATAACTCAAACTGAAACCGAATTGGTCTAGGATTCTGGTGCGAGTTCTAGTTCTAGTCCTTCCAGATTTTCTGTAATTTGGATTTGGCAACCCAGTCGGCTGTTTGTCTTTACGTTAAACGCTTCCGATAGCATGGCTTGTTCGTCATCACTTATTTCTGGAATTTTTATATCGTTCAAAATATAGCATTGGCAGGAGGCACACATTGCCATTCCGCCACAAATTCCAATTGTTCCTTCGGGAGCTAATTCGTACATTCTGACAATTTCCATGATATTTAGGTTCATGTCCGTAGGTGCTTGAACTTCGTGAGTATTGCCTTCTCGGTCAGTTATTTTTATGGAAATGTCTTCTGCCATAATTTATTCTATTGCTTTAACAACCTGTTTTTCTGCTTCTTTTCTGGTTCCGTCAAAACCATCAACTCCTGAAACGGTGGTGTATTTCAATACATATTTTTTTCCGGGATTCATTCGTTGATATACACTTTGGCACATTAATGTTGCTTCGTGGAACCCGCACAAAATGAGTTTTAATTTTCCTGGATATGTGTTTACATCTCCTATGGCATAGATGCCTGGAATATTTGTTTGATAGTCAAGGGCATTATCGACTTTTATTGCGTTTTTTTCAATATCTAATCCCCAGTCCGCAATTGGGCCTAATTTTGGTGACAATCCAAAAAGTGGAATTAGGAAATCGGTTTCAATAATTTGTTGGATTCCGTCTTTTTCAATTGTAATTGATTCCAAATGATTTTTTCCTTGAAGAGAAATAACTTCGGCAGGAGTAATTAGTTTTATTTTTCCTGATGCTTTCAATTCTTGCACTTTTTCTACAGAATCTAAAGCTCCTCGAAATTCGTTTCTTCGATGAATTAAGGTTACACTTGAGGCAACATCAGCAAGAAATATACTCCAATCTAATGCCGAATCCCCTCCGCCTGCTATCACAATTTTTTTGTTTCGGAACAATTCGGGGTCTTTAACAAAATACTCAACGCCTTTGTCTTCAAAAAACCCGATGGTTTCGATTGAAGGTTTTCGAGGTTCAAAGCTTCCTAATCCGCCAGCAATTGCAACGGCATTTGCATGGTGTTTTGTTCCTTTATTTGTGGTCACAACAAAGGTTCCATCGTTTAATTTATCAATGGTTTCGGCAACTTCATTTAGGGTAAAACCAGGTTGAAATTGTTTAATTTGCTCCATTAAATTTGTCACTAAATCGCCTGCTAAAACAGATGGAAAACCAGGAATATCAAAGATTGGTTTCTTTGGATATAATTCAGTGAGTTGCCCTCCTGGTTGTGGAAGTCCATCTATGATGTGACATTTCAACTTTAATAAGCCCGCTTCAAAAACTGTAAAGAGTCCTGTTGGACCGGCACCTATTATGAGTATATCTGTTTCAATCATTTTATTAAATCTTGTTTTTAAAATAAATTATAGCCAAAAATTAAAGAGGCTGATTCATAAGTTGCTTCATAAAAAACATAATTCCAAATGCTTCGTTTAAACCCATATCTGAATTCTAAATTAATTTTATCTTTAAAACTAATTCCACATCCTAAAACAAAATTTCCCGATGGATCTATTTCATTATAATTATTTAATTGATTTCCAAATTTATTACTAATTTTTGAATTTTGCGAGAAACTAAAATTGTATAATGCATTTACAAACAGTTTTGTGTTCTTATTTAAAAACATATAATGCCTAACTCCAATGGGCAAATTAAAGGATTTATAATCCACATTTGTAGTTCTGTTATTGGAGAATTTTTCGGATTTAAAATTTTCATAAGTAGGTTCGGCTATCAAAGACCATTTGTTTTTATTGTATGGCATAACAAATTCAAACTCTAGTCCTAGTCTGATATTCGATTGATTTTCCATATCAACATTCCAAGGATTGTTATAAACATTCGTTAGTTGGTGTATTGAAAAGCTCGAATTTGAAAGTCCAATTCTTGCATAAATATTGAAATAATCTCTCTTAATATTTTCGCTATATTGCTTTAATTCAACATTAGAATTTTTTTCATATTTAATAAATAAGTTCTTCAATTCTTCTTCATTATAGCGCAATGCTTCTATTTCTTTTAGCGAGATGTTTTCGCTTTTAAGGCTATTGAATAGCTGTTGTTTGAATGTGTTATTAACAGAGACTCCAGAATAGGCTAGCTCCCCCGTATTATTTGAGTTACTTGTTTTGTCTTGAGTAGCTTTATCAAACAAGTAGCTTTTAAAAATTAGTTGTTCAACATTTGAATTGTCGATGCTGAAAAAATAACGATATAAGTTTACTTCTTTATACGAAAAAAGCGATGCTTTTCCGTCCACTAATACTCGCAAAAAAAGCGTTTCTTCTTTAAAAATGGGATTTTTTTCACGACTCAAATTTTGAGCTAATTCGCTTGATCTATCCATCTTTACTGTAAATCTCTTGAAGGTAGAAATATTGTTTATGCTAAATTCTTTTACTTTCGTAATATCTGTTTTTTGAATTTCGTCCGTTTCTGTAAGTTTAAAATCAAAATTTGTTGGGTTTGAACTCCAATCTAAATTTCTAATTAAACATTCCGTTTTTTGACCTTCATTAGAAATAAAATATCCTTTTTCAAAAGAAATTTGAGAATACGAACTAATGCTAATAAATAATACTAATAATAAAAATTTTGCTTTCATGTGAGTTTTCGGCGTAAGTAAAAAATAGTAATGATGGTTTTAATGCTTTTATTATAAAAACAAAATTTATGAAACGTTTACAACGGTTTCAATTTGGGGTGCAAACTTCTTTATTGTTGTTTCAACACCTGCTTTGAGCGTCATTTGATTAACGCTACACCCGACACAAGCACCTTCGAGACGTACTTTTACATGTTTGTTATCTTCGATAGAAATTAGTGTGATGTCACCTCCGTCCGAATTCAAAAAGGGACGAATTTCTTCGAGTGCTTTTTCTACATTTAGTGTTAATTCTTCTATGCTCATCCTATTCATATGTTATGATTATTTCAAGTCAATATTTATTTTTTTACTGCCGAGCAACCTGCCATTGTTGTTATTTTTACGGCTTCAGATGCAGGAAGATTTTTATTTCTATTAACGGTTTCTTGTACTACTTTTTTCGTGATTTCTTCAAAAACCGATTCGATTATAGACCCTGTTTGCATTGCTGCTGGTCTTCCATAATCGCCTGCTTCTCGAATAGATTGCACAATTGGAACTTCGCCAAGAAATGAAACTTGCAAATCATCGGCTAGATTTTTTGCTCCTTCTTGACCGAAAATATAGTATTTATTATTAGGTAATTCTTCGGGGGTAAAGTAGGCCATATTTTCTATAATTCCCAAAACAGGTACATTTATACTCTCGGAAGTAAACATAGAAACACCTTTTTTTGCATCAGCTAGAGCCACCGCTTGAGGAGTGCTAACTACAACAACTCCAGTTATCGGAAGCGATTGAACGATAGACAAATGAATGTCGCCAGTTCCTGGAGGTAAATCCACCAATAGAAAATCGAGGGCACCCCAATCGGCATCAAATATCATTTGGTTTAATGCTTTTGAAGCCATTGGCCCACGCCAAATAACGGCTTGACTTGGTGCGGTAAAAAATCCGATAGATAATATTTTTACTTCATAACTTTCTACGGGTTTCATTTTTGATTTTCCGTCAATAGTTACTGAAATTGGTTTTTCGTTTTCAACATCAAACATTATTGGCATCGAAGGGCCATAAATATCTGCGTCTAAAATCCCTACCGAAAATCCCATTTTGGTTAATGAAACGGCAAGATTTGCGGTAACAGTAGATTTTCCAACTCCACCTTTTCCTGAGGCAATTGCAATAATATTGCTAATTCCAGGTATATTTTTTCCTTTAATTTCTTGTTTTTCTGGCACTTCAATTTTGATATTCACCTTTACTTTTGCTTCAGGCGAAACTAATTCGCGTATGGTTCTTTTGATATCGTCTTCTGCTCGCTTTTTTATATGCATTGCAGGAGAATTAAGCACTAAATCAATGACAACCTCATCGCCAAACGTGATTATATTGCCAACAGCACCGCTTTCTACCATGTTTTTGCCTTCGCCAGCGATTGTGATGGTTTCTAATGCTTTAAGAACTTCTTTTCTGTCTAATTTCATAATGTATAATTGTCTCTATTAGGACTATAATATTATGCAAATATACTATCAAAAGTTGAAAAATGATGTACTAAAACTTAATAATAATATCGCTTTCGGAAGAAGGTAAATGCCTATAAAGTAATTTCAGGTTCCCAAAAATGTTTGTCAAAATCGATTATTTGATTATCGACCACTTTTATGCCTTCGTTTTCTAATAATTGCTGCATCAAGTTGGTGCCTTCAAAATGGTGTTTTCCAGTTAGAAGTCCTTTTCTATTGACAACTCTATGGGCAGGAACGTCCTCAAGATTATGTGATGCATTCATTGCCCAGCCCACCATTCGTGCAGAACGAGCTGTGCCTAGTGCCTTTGCAATTGCTCCATAGGAAGTTATTTTTCCGTAGGGAATTTGACGTGCAATTGCATATACTCTCTCAAAGAAATTTAATTCTATTTCGGCCATTATTATTTGTAAATTAAATTATAAAGAGTGACCAGCGATACTAATCCTGTAATTGTACCTATGATATAATTTCCATAATTTAGAAGAAAAGAATTGTTGTTTTCTTGCTTTTTAAAGAATAAAATATAGCCATAAAAAACCATAAACGAGCCTAATAAAGCCCCTAAAACAAAGGTGTATATAAATGTATTTGTAAAGAAAAAATATCCGTAGGCTGAAAGCGTTATGCTAATAAAAACATAATATGGAATTGGAAATAAATTTAAAGACGATAACATAATCCCCAGAAAAAAACGATTTGTTTTGCTGTGTTTTTGAATGTTATGATTTGTTGTTTTTGGTTTTTTTCCTCTCCAAAAAAAATAAAATGTCAATCCCAAAAAAAGAAACAACCCTATTTCTTGAAGTATATTTATAAATGCCGTATTAGAATCCAAAAAATGAGCAAAAAACAACGCTAGAAAAGTTTGAAATAAAATAATTATAATAGCACCCATTACAAACGAAATAGCTTCGCTTCGGCCATCTTGCATGCTTACTTTTGCGGCAGTCATATTGATTAATCCAGGGGGCAAAATCCCGATTGCAGCAATAAAAAACCCTAGAAATAATGGCGAAATAAATTCCATTTCTATTTTATTTTAAACCTAATATACGTAATTGATTTGTTAATTTCTAAATATTGTTTTTCATAAAACGTTTGGATTTCAGTTACTTCCTGCGGGCTACCTTCGTTTTTATAAATATTATGGTTTGAATATAAAACCTCGTGACCTTCGCCGTGAAGTAATCCGAGAGTATATCCGTGCATGAACTCGCTATCTGTTTTTAGATTTACAACTCCGTCAATCTTAAGGATTTTTTTATATAATTTTAGAAATTCCGAATTTGTCATTCGGTGTTTTGTTCGCTTGTATTTTATTTGAGGGTCGGGAAACGTAATCCAAATTTCGTCAACTTCTTGTTCGTTAAAAATATGGTTGACTAATTCAATTTGTGTTCTGATGAACGCTACATTATTCATTCCAGTATCTACGGCAGTTTTTGCCCCTCGCCAAAATCTAGCTCCTTTAATATCAATTCCAATGAAGTTTTTGTCTGGATATCGTGCTGCCAAACCAACAGAATATTCTCCTTTTCCGCATCCTAATTCTAGAATTATTGGGTTGTCATTTTTGAAAAAATCGGAGTTCCATTTTCCTTTCAAAGCAAAAGAATTGCTTACCACTTCTTCCCTTGTTGGCTGAAATACGTTTTGAAAATTCTCGTTTTCTTTAAATCGTTTTAATTTATTTTTGCTTCCCACGGTATAATTATATTTCGGTAAAATTAAGGAAATATATAAGACTAAAATATTTTATTTATTAGCAAAAAAAACCTGCCACTTTTTGTTGTAAAAAAATAATGGTAGGTTTTTTTAATACTAATTGAGTACAAATGTGTTATTTTTTCTCTGGGAATTTATCGTGTTTGATGACTTTGGCATTAATCATAAAATAAACAGATTCGGCAATATTTGTGCAATGATCAGACATTCTTTCTAAATGTTTCAAAGCAATGATACGATTTTTTATACCTTTTCGAGGGTAAATGAAAATTCAGAGCCTTCTCCAAATTTACTTTCAGCATATATCTTTTGGTCATGAACCTCAATAATGTGCTTCACAATTGAAAGACCTAATCCCGAACCCCCTTCGTTTCTAGAGCCACTTTTGTTCACCCTATAAAAGCGTTCAAATAGTCTTGAAATATGGTGCTGTTCTATTCCTTCGCCATTATCGGTTATTCTAACTATCACTTTAGATTCTGTTAATTCCTCAATACTGACTTCGGTAGTGCCTTGTAGTTTGCCATATTTTATTGAGTTTACGATAAGATTTATAAGGACTTGCTCTATCTTTTCCTGGTCGCCCATCACCATTATTGGTTTAGGATATTTTCTGTCAAACATTAAAATAATGTCCTTTTTTGACGCCTTCATTTCCAAAAGATCAAATGCGTTTTGAACGAGTTTTACAATATTAAATGGGGCTATTTCTAAATTCAAATCCCCAATTTCAAGTTTTGAAATCATATCCAAATCTTGAACAATATAAATCAATCGTTCAACGCCTTTTTCTGCTCTTTCTAAATATTTTTTTCTAATAGTTTTGTCTTTCATACCGCCATCTAGCAAAGTTGAAAGATAGCCTTGAACAGTAAAAAGCGGTGTTTTGAGTTCGTGAGAAATGTTTCCTAAAAATTCTCTTCTGTATTCTTCACGAATTTTCAGGCTTTCAATCTCGAGTTTTTTATCGGTAGCAAACTTCTGTACTTCCCGCGTTAGAGCAGCCATATCAGTAGTTATTGGCTGGTTTCTAAAAGAAGAAGATTCTAATAATGAAACATCGTCATAAATTTTTTTTACTTTTTTATAAATAAAACGTTCTGTTCTATATTGAGAAATAAAAAATGAAAACAGAAAATTAAAAATGGCAAATATGAAAATAAATGTCCATGAAAAAACAGATAAAAAATAGGAAAGTAATGCAATTATTAGAGCCGAAAAAACACTAATATAAATAGCAGAAATTAATGCGAATTGGTACGTTTTTAAAAAATTATTACTCATTATACTTCAAACTTATAACCAACGCCTTTAATGGTTTTAAAAAAATCATCGCCAATTTTTTCTCGCAATTTCCTAATGTGAACATCAATAGTTCGACCACCTACAATTACTTCATTTCCCCAAACCTTATCTAATATTTCATCTCTCTTGAAGACTTTTCCTGGTCGTGAAGCTAACAAATAAAAAAGTTCAAATTCTTTTCTAGGCAAAATTATCTCTTTTTCGTCTTTTACTATTTTATATTCTTCTCTATTGATTATAATCCCGCCAACATTTAAAGTTTCAGAATCTTGTTTTTCTTCTTTTAATCTTCTCAAAAGTGCTTTTACTTTGCTAACTAATAATTTTGGTTTTATAGGTTTTGCAATATAATCATCGGCACCTGCATCAAATGCTGCAACTTGAGAATAATCTTCATTTCTAGCAGTCAAAAAAGTAATAATAACGCTATGCAATTCAGGTATTTTTCTAATGTTTTCGCACGCTTCAATCCCGTCCATTTCGGGCATCATGACATCAATAATAATTAGATGCGGGAGCTCTTTTTTGGCCATTCTAATGGCCTCTTTCCCATTGTTTGCCTTAAATATTTGATATCCTTCTTGCGACAAATTGTACCCTACAATTTCAAGTATGTCTGGTTCATCGTCAACTAACAAAACCTTAATATTCTTTTTTTTCATAATTGCAAAAGTTGAAAATTTGCGATGTAAATGTAAATATAATATATTAACTTTAAACGACCTAACCGTAATTTAATATCTTAACATTTAGATAATATTAAGAAAATGAACCCTCTTTATTTTATTAAAAATGATTGCTTTAAGTTAAATTTGAGTACAAATATTAGAAATAACAGCCGCATTATACAAAATTGAAAGGAACGTGCTTCTTTTGGCACATTTTTTGAAATATTTTTATTATATTTACAAACTATTATTGTTTATAATAATGACAAAAAATTACTTATATATTGCCACTTTATTTATTTTCTTCCTTTCTTTTAGCTCAAATGCTCAAGAAAGCAAGTCGCAATATTCTAGAAATCAAGACGCAACAATTGATGGGTTGAGTTTCTATCCAAACCCTGTAAGTAATGGTAAAATATATATTATTTCTAAATCATCATTAGATAAAGAAATTTCAATATTTGATGTTTTAGGAAAAAAAGTGCTTCAGGCAATAATAAACACTAAAGAATTAAACATTTCTTCCCTCTCACCAGGTGTTTATATCATTAAAATTAGAGAAGGCGAAGCAACAGCCGCCAGAAAACTAATTGTCAAGTAGTCAACTTCTTATCTGTTGATGATAATTAATGTTTTTTTCACATTGAATATAACTTCAATTGAAAATACTCCTTATATTTGTATTCCTAATTTTAAAAATGAAAAAAATGAAAAAAATTTACATATTATTTACTCTTTTAATTTCTGCAATAGCAATTGGTCAAACTACTGATTTATATTTTAGTAAATATGGCGAAGGCTCAAGCAATAATAAATTCTTAGAAATTTATAATGGCACGGGAGCTCCAGTAGATTTGATTAATTATTCTGTTGAATTATATTCTAATGGTGCGGCAGCAGCTTCAGGTACTTTGACGTTCACTACTTCTACAATTATTGCAGCGGGTGATGTTTATGTAATTAGAAATAGCGGAGCTTCATTAGGATCTATAACTAGTGCTGCTGACGTTTCTTCGGGAGCATGTAATTTTAATGGTGATGACGCTGTAGCCTTGCTAAAATCTGGTGCTGTTATTGACGTTATTGGCTCGATAGGTACAGACCCAGGAACAAGTTGGAGTGTTGCTGGAACAACTGGAGGAACTTTAGATCATACATTGATTAGAAAATTATCAGTTTGTAGTCCAAATCCTGTCAATTTAGCTTCTTTTGGAACTGATGCTGCCAATTCTGAATGGGTAGTTTATCCAATTGATGGTGAACTTTCTCAACTAGGAAGTCATATCGGTTGTTCTACTAGTCCCTCGTTGAGCATCACATCTCCTTCAAACTCAAGTATTTTAAACCCATTTACGACAAGTGTTTCTGTTGGTTTGGCTGTTTTTAACTTTACTGTTGCGGCGAATGGATCTGGAACGGGTGCCATTCAATATTCTGTTGATAATGGTGCCGCTGTCATGAAATATGACACAACACCAATCGTGTTGAACGGATTATCAATAGGAAATCACAGTGTTGTAGTTTCATTGGTTGATAATAATAATGCTCAATTAACTCCAGCGGTTTCGGCAACTGTTTCTTTTTCAATTGCAGGAATTTCAAACGTGGCAACAATTGCTGATTTGAGAGCAGGAACTTTAAATGCTTATTATAATCTAACTGGAACTGCAATAGTTTCGCATGTGCGAAATCCTTCGGGAACAGTTTTGGTTGCTACAACTAGAAATCAAAAATTTATTCAAGATCAAACCGGAGGAATACTAATAGATGATAGTGCAGGAAAAATTACGACTACTTTCGTTGAGGGTGATGCAATGAGCAATATTCCTGGTCAATTAGTGCCTTATAATGGAATATTAGAATTTGTTCCTTTGCAAGATCAATCAGTAGTGTCTGCTAATAATACTATTGTTCCTGAAACAATTTCTATTGCTGACCTTAATACAAATATAAATAACTATGAATGTGAGTTATTGAAATTTAACAACATTATAATTGAAGGGACTGTTAGCTCAACAGGTGTTTTTACAGCACTTGCCTCTGCTGAAGTTTTCGCAACTGGAAAAAGCTATAGAGTTACTGACGGAACAACAACAGGGATATTTAGAACAGGATTTAATGAGGCTGACTATATTGGAACTACAGTTCCCTCAACTGCAATTAACGCTATTGCTTTAGGATATGAAAACGTTAGTTCTGCAAATGTCTCTACACCTCAATTTATTGTTAGAAAGCTTTCGGATATTATTAATCCTTTAAATACTCAAACAAATGAAATTGACGGGTTGAAAGTATATCCAAATCCAGTTTCAAATGGTATTTTGCATGTAGATTCCCTTGAAAACACTGTAAAATCAATCTCCTTATTTGATGTGTTGGGCAAACTAGTACTGAAAACGACTACTGAAAACAATACTATCAATGTTTCTAGTTTAAAAGGCGGAATATATATTCTTAAAATTACAGAGGCTGGAAAAACAGCAGTAAGCAAATTAGTTATAAAATAATAATTTTCACAGTATTTATAAAAACTCCAATTCTAAAGTTGGAGTTTTTTTTATTTCATACCTTTGTAAAAAAGAATTCTTGATTTCAAATATTGACATATTTAGCATTACAAACCAGAAGCAATTTGAGAAAATAGCACTAAAAACCTTCCGTTTTCAATATGAAAACAACTTGGTTTATCGGGAATTTTGTGAGTTGATGAAAGTCGAAAAAGAAACTGTAAAAGACATTAAACAAATTCCTTTTCTTCCAATTCAATTTTTTAAAAGCCACAACGTTATTTCCAGCAACGAGCCTATCCAGCAACTATTTACTAGCAGCGGCACATCAGGCGAAAACACAAGCAAACATTTTGTTACCGATATTTCATTATATGAAAAAAGTTATCAAAATGGATTTTCACAATTTTATGGAAACATCGAAGATTATGTCGTTTTGGCATTACTACCTTCCTATCTTGAACGTGGCGGTTCGTCATTGATATATATGGTTTCGGACTTAATTAAAAAATCAAAACATATAGAAAGTGGTTTTCATCTTCATGATAATGAAGCCTTGATTTCTAAACTAATTGAACTAGAAAACACTGGAAAAAACATAATTTTGATAGGTGTGACTTATGCTTTATTAGATCTAATCGAACAGCATAGTTTCCAATTGAAAAACACTATAATAATGGAAACTGGGGGCATGAAAGGACGAAGAAAAGAACTTATTCGTGAAGATTTGCATACCCAATTATGCCAAGGTTTTGGGGTTTCGGCTATTCATTCAGAATATGGAATGACCGAATTATTGTCGCAAGCGTATTCGCTTGGAAATGGAATTTTTGAATGTCCATCTTGGATGCAAATATTGATTCGCGACACAGAAGACGCCTTAAATTATGTCCAAAACGGAAAAACGGGCGGAATAAATGTCATTGATTTGGCCAATATTAATTCTTGTTCCTTTATTGCCACACAAGATTTGGGCAAAAAATATCCCAATGCAGCTTTCGAAGTATTGGGACGTTTTGATCATTCTGATATTCGGGGTTGCAATTTGATGGTGGTTTAATTCACTCGAATCACAAAATAATTCTTCTTTCCGCTTTGCAATAAAACAAATTGATTATTGATTAAATCTTTTGAGGTAAGCACAAATTCTTCGGTAACTTTTTCTTTATTTACCGAAATTGAATTGGCTGTCAATGCTCGTCTTGCTTCTCCATTAGATTTTAAGAAACCTGACTTTTCATTCAAAACAGTTACAATGTCTATGCCTGTTTCTATATCACTTTTAAGAATTTCGGCTTGTGGAACACCTTCAAAAATTTCTAGAAAAGTGGTTTCGTCTAATTGTTTTAAATCATCGGCAGTAGCATTTCCAAACAAAATATTAGATGCTTTTATGGCATTTTCTAAATCAATTGCAGAGTGAACCATAGTCGTGATTTCTTCGGCCAAACGTTTTTGCAAACTTCGAAGATGAGGTTCCAATCTGTGCTTTTCTGTCAAGTTTACTATTTCTTCTTTTGATAAAAAAGTAAATATTTTTATATATTTTTCAGCATCAACATCTGAAGTATTTAGCCAATATTGATAAAATTTATACGGCGAAGTTCGAGCTGAATCTAGCCATATATTACCGCCTTCCGATTTTCCAAATTTGGTTCCGTCCGCTTTTGTAATCAAAGGACAGGTTAATGCAAATGCTTTTCCGCCAGCAATTCTCCGAACTAATTCTGTTCCAGTAGTAATATTTCCCCACTGATCGCTTCCGCCCATTTGCAGGGTGCAACTTTTGTTTTTATACAAATGCAAGAAATCATATCCTTGAACTAACTGATATGTAAATTCTGTAAACGACATTCCCTCTGCCGACTCGGAAGATAATCGTTTTTTTACAGAGTCTTTTGACATCATATAATTAACGGTGATGTGTTTGCCAATGTCTCGTATGAAATCTAAAAACGAAAAGTCTTTCATCCAATCGTAGTTATTGACAAGCTCGGCAGCATTTGGTGCATTGGAAGTAAAATCTAAAAAACGGGCCAATTGCTCTTTTATAGCTTCTTGATTTTGTCTAAGAGTGGGTTCGTCCAGCAAATTTCTTTCGTTAGATTTTCCTGAAGGATCGCCTATCATTCCGGTCGCTCCACCAACTAGTGCTAACGGTTTATGACCCGCTAACTGAAAATGTTTCAACAACATCACGCCTACCAAATGTCCAATATGCAAGGAATCTGCAGTTGGATCAATTCCCACATAGGCAACCCGCATTTGTTCTAGCAAGTGTTCCTCTGTTCCGGGCATTACATCGTGAAGCATCCCTCTCCAAGTAACTTCCTCTATAAAATTCTTCATCTTTTAATCAATTTGTACAAAGATAGTTTTAATTGGATAATTTGAAAACCTAACACTCAAAAATCCAACAATCTAATTATATTTGTAGTTATGAATTTAATAACTGGGGTTACGGGACTTGTTGGCTCGCATATTGCTCTTCGTTTGATCGAAAATGGGGAAGCGGTTCGAGCATTATATAGAACTAGTGAGGGTATCGCAAAAACAAAAGCCCTTTTTGATTTGTATAAAAAATCCGAATTATTCCATAAAATTCAATGGATTCAAGGAGATATTACGGTAATCCCAACTTTAGAAAAGGCATTTGAAAACATTGAAAACGTCTATCACTGTGCCGCTTTTATTTCTTTTGATCCAAAAGAAGAATCAAAAATTAGAAAAATAAATATCGAAGGAACCGCAAATGTGGTCAATTTTAGTATTGAAAATAATATAAAAAAATTCTGCTTCATAAGTTCAATTGCGGCTTTGGGAGACAAAAAGCCAGGCGAAATTTATATTTCTGAAACCAATGAATGGAATCCCGAAAAACCACATAGCGATTATGCTATTTCAAAATATGGTGCCGAAATGGAGGTTTGGCGAGGACAAAATGAGGGACTAAATGTGGTTATTTTGAATCCAGGAGTAATTTTAGGACCTGGGTTTTGGGAGCAAGGAAGTGGTGTTATTTTCAATAAAACCTTTGCAGGATATAGATTGTTCACAAAAGGCACTACTGGCTTTGTAGCTGTAATAGATGTAGTAGCGATTGCAATTCTTTTAATGAAAAAAGAATGTTTCGGGGAACGATTTGTTGTTGTTTCCGAAAATTTAACGTTTCGGGCAATTCAAAATTGGATTTCAGATGCATTAAATGAAAAAAATCCGCCCATTTATATTTCTAAATGGGTTTGCAGTATTGCGGTTCGTCTGGACTGGATTGCTAGTGTTTTTTTCTTCCAAAAAAGAAGATTGTCAAGTGACGGAATGCGTTCTATTAACAGAAAAAATAAGTTCTCAAATTCAAAAATAATAGAATTTACAAATTTTAAATTTCAAGTAATTAAACCCGCAATTGAAACAATTAATGCCTTACAAAAACAAAAATAAATACTATTGTTGGGTTTCAGGGTTGTACTTTATTCCCATGTTTTTTTGTAGTTTTTGGGAAACTTGATTATAAATCTCTTTATATTTTTTTAGATCTGTCGCATAATATTTATTGCTTTTAGCAAAACGAATGCTATCTATGCCATATTTTTTTAGAATATACGTTGTTGGATTAATAGAAATCGAATCGGGCGAAACGGCATTTTGAGATTTGATAGCGTCAAGAATTGATAAATCATATATAATAGCAACCATAGTGTTCTCGTCTATTAGTCTTTCTGGTTTTTCGACAATTGGTTTTTGACAACTGGTTACTAAAAGCACCATAAAAAACAATATAGATTTTGTCATTTTTCTCATATCCTATTTTTTTATTTATTGTCGGTTGAACAACAATCGCTTTCCTGCCTTCACTTCTTTTACGTTAAAATTGTGAAATACTAATTGTCCGTTAACAAAAGTATGTGTTATTCTGGATTTAAAAGTTATATCTTCAAATGGCGACCATCCGCATTTTGAAAAAATATTATCTTTCTTAACTGTCCAAGGCAAACCAGGATTTAAAATTACTAAATCGGCATAATAACCTACTTTAATAAAGCCTCTTTTTTCTATTTTGAAAATTTTTGCTGGGTTATGTGCCATTTTTTCGACAATTTTTTCTACCGATATCTTTTCTTGATGAAAAGCTTCAAACATTGCCACAACCGCATGTTGAACCAGTGGTCCGCCTGAAGGAGCTTTCAAATATTTTTGTTGTTTTTCTTCCAAAGTATGCGGTGCATGATCGGTGGCAATCACATCTATTCTATCATCTAAGAGTGCTTCCCAAAGTGCATTTTTGTCGTTTTCTGTTTTGACTGCAGGATTCCATTTGATGAAATTCCCCCTTGTGTCATAGTCTTTATTTGTAAACCACAAATGATGAATACAAACTTCGGCGGTAATTTGTTTTTGCTCTAAAGGTATTTTATTTGAAAAAAGCGACATTTCTTTGGCGGTTGAAAGATGAAAAACATGAAGTCGTGCTCCCGTTTTTTTGGCCAACGCAATCGCTTTTGAGGAGGAGATATAACAAGCCGCTTCGCTACGAATTAAATGATGTGCTTGAACAGGAATGTCATCACCAAACTCCGCTATATATTTTTCTAAATTGCTTTTTATTGTTTGTTCATCTTCACAATGAACTGCAATTAACATTTTTGTATTTGAAAAAATTTGCTCTAAAACAGCTTCATTATCCACTAACATATTTCCTGTAGAAGACCCTAAAAATATTTTTATCCCTGCCACATTTTGAGGATTTGTTTTTATAACTTCTTCCAAATTATCATTTGTTGCTCCCATCATAAACGAGAAGTTTGCATAGGATTTTTTGGCGGCAATTTGATATTTTTGCTCTAATATTTCCTGAGTAACTGCATTCGGAACGGTGTTGGGTTGTTCTATAAAAGAAGTAATTCCGCCTGCAATTGCAGCCCTAGATTCAGATTCGATATCGCCTTTGTGAGTTAATCCAGGTTCGCGAAAATGCACTTGATCATCAATAGCTCCAGGAATAAGATAGTTTCCTTCGGCATCAATAATGATACAATCGGAGGATTTTGCACTAATGCTTTGGGCGATTTCTACAATAATTTCGTCTTCAATTAAAACATCTCCTTCAAAAATTATCCCTTCGTTGACTATTTTTGCATTCTTGATTAATATTCTATCCATTTTTCTAGATTATAATCGATTAAATAAATGTCTAAATCTTAGAGAAATTACCCCGAAAATTGCCTCTCTAATTATGGCATTACTCATTTTGGACTGCCCTTTTGTTCGGTCTGTAAATATTATTGGCACTTCTACAATTTTAAAATTATTGGCATAGGCTCTATATTTCATTTCGATTTGAAAAGCATAACCTATAAATTTAATTGAATCTAAATTGATGCTTTCCAAAAAATTTCTTTTATAACAAATGAATCCTGCGGTGGCATCATGAATTTTCATCCCTGTGATTTTTCTAACATAATAGGAAGCAAAATAGGACATCAAAACTCGGTTTAGAGGCCAATTCACAACGTTTACTCCAGTAACATATCTAGAGCCTATCGACACATCTGCACCGTCTTGGTGACAGGATTCATAGAGGCGAACCAAGTCATTTGGGTTGTGAGAAAAATCGGCATCCATCTCAAAAACATAATCATATTTTTTATTTAAAGCCCATTTAAACCCATGAACATAAGCCGTTCCAAGACCTGCTTTATTATTTCTTTTTTCAAGAAAAAGTCTATCTGGAAATTCTTCTTGCAAAGCAATAACTTTGTCAGCCGTAAAATCAGGCGAGTTATCATCGACAATGAGGATATGAAATAATTTATTTTGTGAAAATACAAATCGAATAATATTTTCGATATTTTCTATTTCATTATAGGTAGGAATAATAACAACGCTGTCGCTCATGTTTTGATAAAATTTCGATACAAAAATAATCTTTTTATTTATTAGGATTCATAATAAAATAATAATAAATGAAACAGATAAAAAATTTAGTAATTTTGCAACACTATGATTCAAACCATATTTCATTTGAGGTCAATTGATAACAAAGACTGGGCAACCATTGTTTTTGTTCTTGCTTTGGTGTTGATTGCAATGACAAAATATATTTTTGAAAACAGATTTAAAGAATTTTCAAAACTTATTTTTTCTGATAAATACATAAAAATCTATAAAGACACTAGCAGTTTAATGAGTTGGTTTAACGTTATTCTGTTTGTAGTTCAGTTAATTTCTTTTGCTTTTTTCATCCAAATTGTTTTGGCTCACTTTGGAATTGTTTCCAAAACTGACGGAATAATATTCATTCGTATAATAACATTATTAGGTGTTTTTATACTTTCCAAATTTACAATCGAAAAAATTATTGCCACTGCTTTCAATATTGAAGAGTTTGAGGAGCTAATTAATTTCTATAAAGTTAGTTATCGAAGCTATATTGCTGTTTGTATTCTTCCAATAAATTTAATTCTTTTTTATAATGACAACACTTCCCAATTTATAAATTATGCATTTATGGGGATAGTCATTTCTTTAAATCTCTTTACCTACCTTATTTCGCTGAAGAATTATCAAAATTTACTTTTCAGTAAAATGTTTTATTTTATTTTGTATCTTTGCACTCTCGAAATAGCACCTTACTATTTCCTTTATTATTGGATTACAAAAAGTTAGCGAATTAGAAAATGTCCGTTATGAAAGTGAAAACAATTTTGGTATCACAACCCGAGCCTAAGGTAGAAAATTCGCCTTACTTTGATTTACAACAAAAACACAAAATAAAAATTGATTTTAGACCATTTATTCATGTTGAAGGCGTTAATGCTAAAGAAATTAGATTACAGAAAATTGACCTAAATAATTTTACTGCCATCATTCTTACCAGCAAAAATTCTGTTGATCATTTTTTTAGAGTTGCCGAAGAAATGCGTTATAAAGTTCCTGAAGGACTGAAGTATTTCTGTCAATCGGAAGCGGTTGCTTTCTATCTTCAGAAATATGTTGTGTATAGAAAACGAAAGATTTATGTAGGTCAAAAAGATTTTGTTGATTTGACAACTTTAATTAAAAAATATAAAGACGAAAAGTTCTTACTCCCCGCTTCTGATCAATTAAATGCGGAAGCTCCAACAACTCTTAATAATCTAAAAGTGGATTGGACACAAGCTGTTTTTTATAAAACGGTAATGAGTGATTTGTCAGATTTAGCCGATGTATATTATGATATTTTAGCGTTTTTTAGTCCTACTGGTATCAAATCATTATTTATGAATTTTCCTGATTTTGAACAAAACGAAACTAGAATTGCCGTATTTGGAAGCACCACTCAAAAAGAAGCTCTTGAGCATGGATTGCGTGTAGACATTATGGCACCTTCTCCAGAATCGCCATCTATGACAATGGCTTTGGAGAAATATATTGCAAAAGTAAACAAATAATTAAAATTGTTCTTTTTATAAAAAAGGCTTTTAGAAATTTCTAAAAGCCTTTTTTAATTATACTTGAGGGCCAAATTTTATCAGCTCCTCCCCTTGAGGGTTTTCGGTATATTGTTTAAAGTTTTTGATAAATAAATTTGCCAAATCTGTTGCTTTTTCAGTCCACTCTGCACTATCAATATAGGTAGCTCTTGGGTCTAAAATTGCGGTATCGACTTCGTCTAAAACGGTAGGGATTTCCAAATTAAAAATCGGTAAAATTTGAGTAGGTGCGTTTTCTAATGAACCGTCTAATATTCGGTCAATTATGGCACGTGTATTTTTTAATGAAATTCGTTTTCCTGTTCCGTTCCACCCTGTATTGATCATATAGGCTGTCGTGTTGTTGGCTTCCATCTTTTTTACTAATTCTTCTCCGTATTTCGTGGGGTGCAAAGACAAAAATGCCTTTCCGAAACAGGCCGAAAATGTAGGTTCTGGTTTTGTAATTCCTCTTTCGGTTCCCGCTAATTTGGCCGTAAAACCTGACAAAAAGTAATATTTTGTTTGCTCAGGCGTAAGTTTTGAAACTGGAGGAAAAACGCCAAAAGCATCTGCGGTTAGAAAAATAACCTTGGTTGCGTGACCTGCTTTTGATATTGGTTTTACTATATTATCAATATGATAAATTGGATAAGAAACGCGTGTGTTTTGCGTCAAAGAACCATCAGAAAAATCTATTTTCCCGTTGGCATCAACTGTTACGTTTTCTAAAAGCGCATCTCTTTTTATAGCATTAAAAATATCGGGTTCGTTTTCTTTGCTCAAATCAATTGTTTTAGCATAACAACCGCCTTCAAAATTAAAAACGCCGTCATTGTCCCACCCGTGCTCATCATCGCCAATCAATTCTCGTTTTGGATCGGTAGAAAGTGTCGTTTTTCCTGTTCCAGATAATCCGAAGAAAACGGCAACATCGCCATCTTTACCTTTATTTGCAGAGCAGTGCATCGATGCAATTCCTTTCAACGGCAAATAATAGTTCATCATTGAGAACAATCCTTTTTTCATTTCGCCACCGTACCAAGTTCCTCCAATCAGTTGGATTTTTTCGGTCAAGTTAAACGCAACATATACTTCTGAGTTCAAGCCAAATTCGGAATAATTTTTCAATCCTTCTTTTGAACTATTTAATACTGTGAAATCAGGCTCGCCAAAATTTTCTAATTCTTCGGCGGTAGGACGAATAAACATGTTTTTTACAAAATGGGCTTGCCATGCTACTTCCATTACGAACCGTACTTTTAGCCTCGAGTTTTCATTGGCTCCACAAAAAGCATCGACTACATAAAGTTTCTTGTTAGAAAGTTGCTCAATTGTGTTTGCCTTCATGGCTTGCCAAGCAGCGTTATCGATTGGCTTATTGTCGTTTACTGCCTTGTCCGATGTCCACCAGATTGAATCTTTTGTCACATCGTCTTTTACAATATATTTATCTTTTGGAGACCTTCCAGTAAAAATCCCTGTCATTACATTTATCGCTCCTAACTCGGTTTTAAAACCTTTTTCAAAACCCTCTAGATTGGGATTTGTTTCTTCATTATATAGGAATTCATAGGACGGATTATAATATATTTCTTCGCAATTTTTAATACCATAATTTTCTAGCGAAATCGATTTCGTAAATTGAACGTAATTCTCCATATAATATTTTTTCGTTGAGTTCTATTATTTACTGCAAAGGTAAAATATTAATCTAATAATCTGTTTTTTTATCGATAAAACTTAGAAATAAAATGCCCCACGACAAAATTAAAAATAGTCCTCCAATAGGCGTTAGAAATCCTATTGTTCGGAAATCAAATGCTGTCATTCTATTGGTAGCCAATAAATAGATGGAGCCAGAAAAAAGAATAACGCCATAAGTAGTAAGAACAAAAATTACTTTTTTTCTTTTTTGTGAAATGAAAGAATTTGTCCCCAAAAACAAAAGAAAAAGTGCGTGAGCCAACTGATATTTAACACCCGTTTCAAAGGTATTTAATTCCTGTAAACTCAATACTTTTTTTAGAGCGTGGGCTGCAAATGCTCCTAAAACAATTGCTATTAATCCAAAAATAGAAGCGGTTGAAAGAATTTTTCTGTTCATTTTTTTGTATATTTGATGTTATCAAGCACAAAATTATCTGATATTATTTTAATTCTTGCATTTATTAATTATTATTTGAAAATTCTCACTTAAAATAATCTTGCCCCTTTATTAATTAGATAAAAAACCTCATCAATATGACTTGCTTTTTATGTTTTATGAAAATAATTCCAAAAAAAACATTCAAATTGTTACATTTGCTTTCCAGATAAAGAAAATTTCATGAGAAACATATTAATACTAGGTGCAGGAAGATCAGCTTCGTCACTCATAAAATATTTGCAAGACAAATCGGTTACAGAAAATCTTCACCTCACTATTGCTGATATTTCTTTGAAATCGGCTCAACAAAAAACCAATAATCACTCTAGTTCAACGGCAATTGCCTTAGATATTTTTGATGAAAATCAAAGAAAAAAAATAATAGAAAAAGCCGATATCGTAATTTCTATGTTGCCTGCACATTTGCATATTGAAGTAGCAAAAGATTGTATTGTTTTCAAAAAAAATATGGTCACCGCTTCCTATATTAGTGATGCCATGCAAGACCTAGACGAAGCTGCCAAAGCAAACAACCTCATTTTCATGAACGAAATCGGGCTAGACCCAGGCATCGACCACATGAGTGCCATGAAAATTATCGATGAAATTAGAGAAAAAGGTGGGAAAATGATATTGTTTGAATCGTTCTGTGGCGGATTAGTGGCCCCAGTATCTGACACTAATCTGTGGAATTACAAATTCACATGGGCACCAAGAAATGTTGTACTTGCGGGGCAAGGCGGTGCGGCAAAATTCATTCAAGAAGGCACCTATAAATACATTCCTTATCACAAACTATTTAGCCGTACCGAATTTATGGAAGTCGAAGGCTATGGCCGATTTGAAGCCTATGCCAATAGAGATTCTCTAAAATACCGAAGCGTCTATGGCCTAGATGATGTGTTAACATTATATAGAGGAACGCTCCGCCGAGTGGGATTTTCAAAGGCCTGGAACATGTTTGTTCAGCTAGGCATGACAGACGATTCCTATATCATGGACGACTCCGAGACGATGAATTACCGCCAGTTCACTAACTCATTCCTGCCCTATCACCCCACAGATTCAGTAGAAATAAAGCTTCGTTTTATTCTAAAAATCGATCAAGACGATGTCATGTGGGACAAACTGTTGGAGCTTGATATTTTTAATCCAAACAAAATCGTAGGACTAAAAAATGCAACTCCCGCCCAAATTTTAGAAAAGATCCTCTCCGATAGCTGGACACTAAAGTCGGACGACAAAGATATGATAGTGATGTATCACAAATTTGGTTATGAAATCAATGGCCAAAAAAAACAAATAGACTCCAAAATGGTGTGTGTTGGCGAAGACCAAATCTATACCGCAATGGCAAAAACCGTGGGATTGCCCGTGGCCATTGCCGCCTTGCAAATTCTAAACCAAAAAATCACCACACCAGGCGTGCAGCTTCCCATTTCAAAAGAAGTCTATTTGCCAATTTTGTCCGAGCTAGAAACCCTAGGAGTCGTCTTCAAAGAAATCGAAACCCCCTATGAAGGCTACAATTAGAATAGCATAATTTTTTTTGGGAGCTATTTCCCGCTGTCATTCCAAATCCGCATTTTTGTTCGTAACCTCACAAAAATGCGGGATTTTCCCTTCCATCGGGGCTAGAAAACAGTCCGTTTTGCCACTACATTTTGCCACATAACCATCATCTACAAACACAAAATCTACCCGTTATATTTTTTTTCAAAAAATAACACATTAAAAAACCGTTGTTCGATACTATTTTCACCTACATTTACAGCAGTAATAAACAAGTAATTTATAGTATATGCCAACACCATATTCAATATCCCACATTCTTTATTATAAAATAAGGCTAAGAGGAAGCTTTGTGACGATTTCTGTTGAAGATCCAAAGGATAGGTTTTGTGATAACAGTTAACGTAGAAAAT
>CAIJXW010000025.1 GCA_903824755.1 uncultured Bacteroidota bacterium
ACAAAAGAGTTAGATTGATTTTTATTTTATTAAAACATTAAATCCTAAATTTTATTATTTAGGATTTTTTTGTAACAAAAAAACGTTACATTCGTTATGAATAAACACTAAATTAAAATTCATTGGAAACTATTCTCACCATAAAAAATCTGAACAAGGTTTATAACAAATATGTTCACGCAGTAAAGAATCTCACGTTAGAAATCCACAAAGGAAATGTTTACGGAATTTTAGGCCCCAACGGAAGTGGAAAATCGACTACATTGGGCATTGTCCTGAATGTGGTTAATAAAACTTCGGGGGAATATAGCTGGTTTGACGGAAAAGTGGAAACGCACGAAGCCCTGAAAAAAGTGGGAGCTATTATCGAGCGTCCCAATTTCTATCCTTATATGACGGCAAAGCAAAACTTGGAATTGGTTTGTAAGATAAAAAACATAGACTATTCTAAAGTTCAAGAAAAACTAGGATTAGTAGGATTAGTAGATCGTGAAAATAGTAAATTCAATACTTTTTCATTAGGAATGAAGCAGCGTTTGGCAATAGCTTCGGCTTTGTTGAATGATCCTGAAATCCTCATTTTGGACGAGCCTACGAATGGATTAGACCCGCAAGGGATTCATCAAATTAGGGACATTATCAAGCTAATTGCTTCACAGGGAACTACCATTTTGTTAGCGTCTCACTTGTTAGACGAGGTAGAAAAAGTATGTTCGCATGTTTTGGTTTTAAGAAAAGGCGAAATGTTATATTCAGGCCCTGTTGATCAAATGACTTCTAATGTTAGTTTTTTCGAGCTTCAGTCTGATGATCTCGATAGTCTTAGAGTGGCTTTAAATTCTAATCCATCGATTGATAAAGTTATTGAAGAAGACGGTAGATTAATTGTATATCCAAATGTTTCGATGGAGGCAGCCGAACTTAATAAATATCTATTTGATAATAATATTTGTCTCAGTCATTTGATAAAAAGGAAAAATAGCTTGGAAACTCAATTTTTGGAATTGACAAAAAATCAGTAGTTGGAAGGGGAAATTTCAAAAAAATAAAAATATAAATACCAAAACATAAATCTTAATATAAAAACATAAATGAAACGATTACTTTCGATAGAATTACAAAAAATATGGCTTAGCAAATCCAGCAGAATATTAACTATTAGTTATTTTGTTTTGTTATCATTTATTGCATTAATTGCCTCAATAAAATTTAATATTGGCACTTTTCAGTTGCAAATTGCAGATCAAGGAATTTTCAATTTTCCATATATTTGGCATTTTAACACCTATATTGCAGCAATTTTAAAATTCTTTTTGGCAATTGTAATTGTTTCGATGATGGCAAACGAATATAGTTATGGCACCTTAAAACAAAATTTGATTGACGGAATGAGCAAACAAGAGTTTGTTCTATCAAAATTCTTGACCGTAATTTTGTTTTCGGCAATATCTACGCTATTTATTTTTGTTTTGTCCCTGATTTTGGGTTACAGTTTTTCGGCTTATAAAGAATTTGGCATTGTTTTTTCAGACTTAGACTATCTACTCGCCTATTTCATAAAACTTGTCGGTTTCTTTTCGTTCTGTTTGTTTTTAGGAATATTGGTAAAAAGATCGGCATTTGCGATTGGTTTTTTGTTTGTTTGGAATATTCTAGAATCTATTGTGAAAGGAATATTAAATTTCAAGATATTTCCAGAGGGTGAAACAGCCTCAAATATTTGTCAATTTTTTCCATTAGAATCTATGAGTAACTTAATTGTAGAGCCTTTTTCGAGATTATCGGTAATCAAAAATATTCAAACTTCTATTGGTGGGGCTGAAAAGCTCAAAGATTATGGCGTTCATTTCACTTCAATTTTGATCGTTGTAGCATGGAGTGCTATTTTCATTTTTCTTTCTTATAAATTACTAAAAAAACGAGATTTATAGTAACTTTGCGGGTGCTATGAAAATCGTATTAAGAATTATATTTCTCTTTTTTGTTTGTTCTACCGATACTTTGGTAGCACAATATATTCAGGTTGATGATACCTATTCGTCCCAACAACTAATTCAAGATATATTAGTAAATAGTCCGTGTGCTAATGTTACTAATTTTTCTGTTTCTGGAGATACTTTTAGCGGAAGCCAACAAAGTTTTGGTTATTTTAATGCTGGAGCAAGTACATTTCCATTTTCTGAAGGAATCGTTTTGACTACTGGAAGAGCAACATCGGCAGTAGGCCCAAACAATTCATTATTGAGTCAAGGAGGAACAAGCTGGCCAGGAGATTCTGAGCTTGAAATGGCACTTGGGATTTCTAATTCAATAAATGCAACCGCTTTAGAATTTGACTTTACCCCTATTACAAATAAAATTAGTTTCGATTATATTTTTTCTTCCGAACAGTATTTACTGAGTGCTACAAGTAGTCAATGTAACTTTACCGATGGATTTGTTTTCTTATTGAAACCCCTAGATAATTCTGCTCCATATCAAAATTTGGCTATCGTTCCTGGCACCAATATTCCTGTAAAGATAAATACTGTTAGAGGTACTGGAAGCATTTGTCCGCCAGCAAATCAGGCGTTTTTTGATGCATTTAACGGATCTGAACATCCTACAAATTTTAATGGACAAACCATCGTCATGAAGGCAGAAGCAGATGTTGTTCCTGGAAAAACTTATCACATCAAATTAGTAATTGCAGATCAGGGTAACAATCTTTATGATTCGGCAATATTTCTGGGAGGAGGCAGCTTCAAAGTAATAAAAAATTTAGGCCCTAATCGATTAATTGCAACTCAAAATCCAATTTGTTTTGGCGAAAATTATCTTCTTGATGCGACCGAACCTGGTAATAATTCCTATAAATGGTTCAAAAATTCTGTTGAAATTATCGGCGAAACAAATGCAACATATAACGTTACACAATCAGGAGTGTATTCGGTAGAAGTAACAGTTAATGCTTCTTCTTGTATTTTAAGAGGTGAAGTAACGATTGAATATTCAAGTTTGCCTGTGCTAACATCGCCAAATGTTTTAGTAGAATGTGATGATAATGGTGACGGAATAACAATTTTCAACCTTCGGAAATTGGATTCAACTATCACAATGGGAAACAATATGTTGAGTGCCGTGACTTATTATGCAAATTTAAATGATGCAAAAAATGAATCAAATCCTATTTTGACTCCAACGGCTTTTCAAAGTATGGCTGGAAACCAAGTTATTGGCAGAGTTACTAATCAATATGGGTGTGCTAACTATGCTATTTTAAATCTTGAAATTGCAAATAATACTATAGCTTCTCAAACGATGACAAAATGTGATATTAACAACACTGGTTTTGCAAATTTTAATCTAAATTTGGAGGTAACACCACAAATAATAATTGGATTACCATTAGGCATGATTGTAGAATATTATACTTCAAAAAATGACGCGTTATTGCAAATAAATTCCTTAAATACTCTTTTTACAAATACAATTGCAAATCAACAAACCCTATTTGCCCGATTAATAAACGGATCAGAATGCTATGGAATTATACCTGTTTTGCTAACTGTATCTTCGTTTAACCCACCTGGATTTGATGATGAAACGCTTTACCTTTGCGGAACTGAAATAAAAACGCTATCGGTTTCAAGTGATTTTTCAAGTTATTTATGGAATACAGGGGATACCAATAATACTATTTCTATTTCTTCACCAGGAAATTATTGGGTGACGGTTTTAAATTCTGATGGTTGTGAAAAAACAAAAAACTTTGAGGTGTTTGCCTCGGAATCAGCAACGATAACAAACATTGATGTAACTGATTTCATGGGATTTGAAAATAGTATTCAAGTGAATTTTACTGGAATTAGTAATTATGTGTTTTCAATTGACGGCTATACTTTTCAAAATAGCTCTTTGTTTACTAATGTTTCTATGGGGAATTATCAAATTATAATAAAAGATATTAATGGTTGCCCAAATACCGTTTCGGGAGTTATTTCCGTTTCTGATTACCCGAAATTTTTCACACCAAATGGTGATGGAATAAATGATTATTGGCAAATTCAAAATTTTCAAAATAAGAGTGCTGCTTCCCTCCTAATATTCAATCGGTTTGGAAAAATAATTAAAAATATAACGACCTCAAGCCTCGGTTGGGACGGAACTTTCTCAGGGCAATTTCTTCCTGCCGATGATTATTGGTTTTGTTTAGAATTAGCTTCAAACAAAATTATTAGAGGGCATTTTGCACTTAAAAGATAAAAACTTACTTTTATAGCTTATTTTTAAAAATTATATGAAAAAAATTATAAGTTTTTTACTTTTTTTAGTAATTAATTCTACTGTTTTTGCTCAATTTAGTAAGACACATTATATCCCGCCTATTGCGAGTTCTGAAAGTTCAGGTGCTGCAATTGAATCTCAATATTTATATATATCTACTCCAAGTGTCACTCCCGTCCATTTTAAAATTATTGAATTGGGAGGTTCCACTATTTTGGGTACTGTTTCGCGAAGCGTTCCTTATGAATATTTTGTAGGAAATGGAGAAAATACTCAGTTGAACTTGGACAATAACTCTATAAATACAGTTACTTCAGATAAAGGTTATATTATTGAAGCAGAAGAGGACGTAATATATGTAACGGCGAGAGTCAACGCGGGTGACGATAATCAGGCTGGAGAATTAGTTTCAAAAGGTATTGCCGCACTCGGAAAACGTTTTAGAATTGGGGGCTTTCTCAACACATTAGTTCCAGGATATGGTGCAAGTCATTTAACATTTATATCCGTTTTGGCAACAGAAAACAACACGACTGTTGAATTTTCAGACATTCATGCTGGTGCAGTACTTATGAATAATCCTGGAGCTTTTAACACTCCTGCTCCAGTAGTTTTAAACAGGGGACAAAGTTTTGTTATTGCTGTCCAAGGTCCAACAGAGGCAAATCGGGAAGCATTAATTGGTTCGTTAGTAACTTCCGACAAGCCAATTGTTGTAAACTGTGGATCATTTGATGGCTCTAATGGCGAAATGAATAATCAAGATACTGGTTTTGACCAGATTGTTTCGGCAGAACGTACAGGAACTGAATATATTTTTATAAAAAGCACTGGCACAAATAATGTAGAGCGTGTTTTGCTTATTGCCGATGAGGACGATACAGACTTTTATTTGAATGGAAACACGACAGGAGTGCCAAACTTCAGCTTGAATGCGGGAGAATATATTGCTTTGACGGGAACTTATTATAATTCTAATGGAAATTTATATGTGAAATCTAATAAGAATATTTTTGCTTATCAAAGTATTGGCGATAATGTTTTAACTAGCCAGGCCAACCAGGAAATGTTTTTTGTACCACCTTTGAATTGCAAAACACCAAAAATTATTGATAACATTCCGTTTTTAAATAAAATTGGTCCAAAAACTTTTTCGGGAAGAGTAACTATTGTAACTCAAACAGGCTCACCTTTGAATTTTCTAATCAACGAAACCCCATATACACTTGCTGCATTGACCGCCTTGTCAGGAATTAGCGTTACTGGTCCTACGATGGTTGTTGGAAATACAAATTATGAAACCTATACCATAATAGGTCTTTCTGGAAATGTATCTGTTTATTCAACTGGACAATTATACCTTGCTTCCTATGGTTCGAGTGGAGCAGCAACTTTCGGCGGGTTCTATTCTGGGTTTACTTTTAACCCCGAAATAACATTAAATAAAATTGTATCAAATCAATCAAATTGTATTCCAAATGTAAATTTAACATTGAGTACTCTGAGTGGATTTGATACTTTTCAGTGGTATTTTAATGGTGCTGCAATTCCTGCACCAGCCGGGACTTCAAATTCATATTTACCGCTTCAACCAGGGTATTATTATTTATCTGCATCTCTGGCAGCATGTGGCGTTACAGATTTTTTAGATTCGGTTTTAATTCCTGTAAGTGATTGTCCCGCAGACACAGATAATGACCAAGTGAACAACAATATAGATCTTGACCTTGACAATGATGGATTGACAAATTGTATGGAGTCCTTCGGTGATTTACCTATTAATGTTTCAAACGCAGCTGGCGGAACAATAACGGTTGGTAATTATTCAAATTCATTTACGGGTATAATAACTACAGCTGGCCCATCAGCTCCTGCTCCGATACCATTTGTTGGCAATAGTAATGGTAGTTTTGTCTCGGAAGTACCATTAGAAAAAGGAAATTCAATGACCTATCAAATGAATTTTAATCAGCCTGTTTCAATTAGTCTTGAATATGTTGCAACAGCAAGCGTATCTAATTTAATTAATTCTAATGCCGATTTTGTTGTAAAATGTCCCATAAACAAAACTATAACCCTATCAAATCCTACTAATCAATTACTAGTTGACACTAATTATGATGGAATATTTGAAAGTGGGGTTACCCAATTTTCATCTTTTGAAATTCGATTTAGATTAAATAGCGTTACTCCCCTAGCGGCGGGATCGGGGACTTTTAGTTTTAGAAGTGAGTTAATCAATTCATTCTCTATAATTCATACAAACTTGTCGGATTTACTGGCAAATAAAGCCACATTTTCAATCATTGCTACCTGTGTTCCAAAGGATAATGATCTTGATGGAATTTATGACCAATTTGATGCTGATTCTGATGGTGATGGAATTTCAGATAATATAGAACTTACAAGCCAAAACTATATTGCTCCATCAAATGTTGATGCTAATTCTAATGGAATTGATGATATTTATGAAACTGGAATTATTGCCTCCGATTTTGATTTGGACGGAGTTCCAGATTATTATGATCTAGATTCTGATAATGACGGGATAAAAGATAGCATTGAAACTGGTGCAAACTCTGACGGTACAGGAATTGCGAATTATGTAGATTTAGATAGTGATGGTGACGGCTGCTCCGATGTGATAGAAGCTGGTTTTCTAGATGGAAATAATGATTCTTTTTTAGGAGGTTTGCCATTAACCGTAAGTACAACTGGTTTAGTAACTAGCGGAATTGGATATACAACTCCAAATGCAAATTATTCAATTAGTGCTCCAATAACGATTATAACACAACCTACAAATCAAACTACTTGCGAATTTCAAAATGCAACTATATCAGTTGTAACAACGCCAATAGATATAATTCAATGGCAAGTTTCGACAGACGGAATAACTTGGACAAATATTGTTGATAATGCTACTTATTCTGGATCAAATACAAATTCAATTCAAATTTCTGGCGTTACTACTCCATTAACACTTAATAAATATCGTGCTGTTCTTTCAAAAAATGGAAATAGTTGCGGGTTAATATCCGATGTTGCTATGCTCAGTACCTTCGCACTTCCAACTGTTGTTCCTTTAATAACGATGAAGCAATGCGATGATGATACCGATGGTATTTCCATTTTTAATCTAACTCAAAAAAATGATTTTATATCTCCTATAAATTATTTAACTGAAACCTTCACTTATTTTACAACGCCACTCGGTGCTGCCTCAAATGATTTAACGGTGCAAATTATAAATCCAATAGCTTTTTTAACTTCAAATGCTTCTGTTTGGGTTAGAATTGTAAATCAAAATGGTTGTGCAAGTGTCTCTAGAATTAACCTTATCGTGTCTGTTTCTCAAATTAATGCAGCTACTTTCCAACGTTCATTTACGGTTTGTGATGATTATTTAGATGCTATAAATAATGATACTGATGGAATTTCGACTTTTGATTTCAGTAGCGTTACTGCCGATATTCAATCCTATTTTTCGGTTCCAGCTTCAAGTTATACTATCAAATATTATGAAAATGAAAATGATGCATTATCCGAAATAAACGAAATAACAATACCTTCTAACTATAGAAATTCAACACCAAATCAACAATTAATATATGTTCGAATTGACAGCACGCTTGACAATGAATGTTATGGATTGGATCCATTAATAACCTTGACCGTAGAAGCATTGCCTGTTGCTCATGTATTGCCAAGTTTTAAAATTTGCGATACTAATAATGATGGTATATATACTTTTGATACCGCAAATTTAGAATCAGATTTGTTAAATGGACAAACAAATGTTATTGTTGCCTATTCTGATTTTTCTGGAAATCCGTTGCTCGATATAAATGGCAATATAATTACAAGTCCTTTTCCGAATACATTTACTACAACAACACAAACAATAAAGATCAAACTGACAAACACAATCACAAATACTACTAACGGCACACCTTGTTTTGACGAAACAACCATTTCTTTTGAAGTATATAATTCACCAACTGCATTTCCTATTCCTGCAACCGCAATAATTACAGTTTGTGATGATCAAGCCAATATTGATGGAACATTTGATTTTGATACTTCTGGATTTGACACAGCTATTTTAAATGGCCAACCGAATATGGTTGTCAATTATTTTGATGAAAATAACAACCCAATAATGTTAACCAATCCTTTTAATACAAGTACACAAAACATTTTGGCCGTTGTCACAAATAGTCTTTATCCAACTTGTAGTGACCAAGTTATAATTCCTTTTAAAGTATTTCCAACACCAAATTTTAACTTGATTGGAAATAATTTGATATGTCTAAATTATGCTTCAAATTATACAACCCTCAGTGCCGAATTAGTGGACGGGCTAACATTGATTCCGTTCACCTATGTTTGGAAAAGGGATAATGCTATCATTTCAGGTGCGAATTTACCTTTTATTGATACAAATATTCCTGGGGATTATGAATTAACTGCAACAAATGAATTTGGCTGTAGTGCCACCCAAAACATGACAGTCACCTCATCGGAAATTGCAGTTTTAGATTTACCAACAGTGGTAGATTTAGGAGATATAAATTCAATAACCGTAAATGTAGCTTCGGGAATTGGAGATTATGTTTATAGTATTGATAATGAAAATGGCCCTTATCAAACCTCAAATTTCTTCGGATATATATATCCTGGAATTCATGAAATTTACGTGAAGGATATGAAACTATGCGGAATAGCTCATCAAAGTGTTGCTGTTGTTGGTGTGCCACATTTTTTTACACCAAATGGGGACGGGATTAATGATACTTGGACAATTTTTGGAGTTAATTCAAAATTTAATTCAAATGCAAAAATTTATGTTTTTGATCGCTATGGTAAATTATTAAAAAATATTCAACCCGATGGTCAAGGTTGGGACGGAACTTTCGATAATCAACCCGTAACTTCCGATGATTATTGGTATGTTTTGTATCTGGAAGATGGCCGAACCGCCAAAGGCCATTTTGCTTTAAAACGATAATGTAATGATGAAATTGTTGCTATTTGGATTGCTTTCTACATTTGTAAAAGCACAAGAAATAAAAGTAAATACTGGAAGTATCGAACAGTTTTCTAATTTTAAATCAAAATATGTAGCACCTCGAAACATAAATGTATGGCTTCCTGATGGCTATTCTAGTCATACAAAATATGCGGTTTTATATATGCATGATGGGCAAATGCTTTTTGACCCTTCGACAACTTGGAACAAACAAGCTTGGAATGTAGATGATGTTTCTGGGGACTTTTTGAAACAAAAAAATACGCAACAATTTATTATTGTAGGAATTTGGAACAACCCAGAAATGAGACATCAGGAATATTTTCCAGAAAAAGCATTTAATTTATTGACTCCAGAACAAAATGAAAGTGTCTCATCAGAATTAGAAAAAAAAGGAAAATCAAAAAATAAGTTTGTTCCTATTTCTAATTTATATTTGAAATTTATTGTTGAAGAATTGAAACCATTCATCGATAAATCTTTTTATACAAACCCTAAACAGTCACACACATTTATTGCTGGATCTAGTATGGGTGGGTTAATTTCGCTATATGCAATATGCGAATATCCTACTGTTTTTGGAGGTGCCGCTTGTTTATCAACACATTGGACAGGCACCTATACTATTCAAAATAATCCTATTCCGGATTCGTTTGCAAACTATTTGAAAAACAATCTTCCGAAACCTTCAAATCATAAAATATATTTTGATTATGGCGATCTAACTTTGGACGCTTTATATAAAATACCTCAAGAAAAAATTGATGTAATTATGCAAGAAAAAGGGTTTACAGAAAAAAATTGGATGACAAAATTTTTCCCCGGAAAAGACCATTCCGAAAACTCTTGGCAAGAACGATTTGTCATTCCGATATCCTTTTTATTTCAAAAAAAACTATAAAAAAACCACGAAATTATCGTGGCTTTTTTATTATAATCAGAAAAGAAATTAGATTTTATATCTTTTTCTATCTGTTTCTGTCAAATATATTTTTCTTAAACGAATAGATTTAGGCGTTACCTCTACATATTCATCTTTTTGAATGTATTCTAATGCTTCTTCCAATGAAAAAATGATTGGAGGAATAATCCTTGCTTTTTCATCATTTCCAGAAGAGCGAACGTTAGATTGTTTTTTCTCTTTGGTTACATTCACGCACATATCATCACCTCGAGAATTTTCCCCAATTACTTGACCTTCATAAATTTCGGCATTTGGCTCAACAAAAAACTTACCACGATCTTGCAATTTATCGATAGAATAAGGAATCGCTTTTCCTTTTTCCATAGAAATTAATGATCCTTTATTACGTCCAGAAATTTCTCCTTTATAGGGTTCATATCCTATAAAACGGTGAGCCATAATTGCTTCACCAGCAGTGGCAGTAAGCAATTGGTTTCGCAATCCAATAATTCCACGAGATGGAATATTAAATTTGATTACCATACGTTCCCCTTTAGTTTCCATGCTCAGCATTTCTCCTTTTCTTAAAGAAACAAATTCTACCGCTCTTCCTGAAAGTGACTCTGGTAAATCGATAGTTAACTCCTCAATTGGTTCACATTTTTTACCATCAATTTCTTTAATGATAACTTGTGGTTGACCGATTTGCAATTCGTATCCTTCTCTTCTCATGGTCTCAATAAGAACCGACAAATGGAGAACTCCACGACCAAAGACCATAAACTTATCGGCAGAATCAGTTTCGCCTAACTTCATTGCCAAATTTTTCTCTAATTCTTTTGTCAAACGTTCTCTAATGTGGCGTGAAGTAACAAATTTTCCTTCTTTGCCAAAAAATGGAGAGTCATTAATTGTAAATAACATACTCATTGTAGGCTCATCGATTGCAATTGTTTGAAGGGCTTCGGGATTCTCAATATCAGCGATAGTGTCTCCAATTTCAAAACCTTCTACTCCAACAATTGCACATATATCTCCAGCAATTACTTCTTGTACTTTTTTACGTCCAAGACCTTCAAAAGTATGTAATTCTTTTATGCGTGATTTCATTATTACACCATCTCTTTTACACAAAGATATTGGCATTCC
>CAIJXW010000026.1 GCA_903824755.1 uncultured Bacteroidota bacterium
ATTTATCAAAAACTTATCAGAGTGTTGAATATTATGGATGGATGAATAATAAATCAGAGGAGTTTAAAAACCTCCTCCTCCGGTCAGATTTGGCCGTGTTCCCAAGTCGAGAAGAAGGAATGTTGGGAGCGCTTATAGAGTGTATTGAATTTGGAATTCTTTCACTGCATTCTGAAAATTGTGGTATTGACATTTCAAATGAAAATTTAGGTATAAATCTGAATAATACAAATGATCTATACCATAAAGTGTTGAATCTGAGTTTAAAAAGTAATAACGAAAGGTATTTGATGGCATCACAACAACTTATAAGATTTAAATATCAAATTAGTGGAAATGATTCAATAAGCACCATTGTAGGAAATTGGTTAAATAATCCCTCAGTGCCTAGATCAAAGTATAGATTTTTAAAAGTCTCAAGAGATTTGATCGCTCAATTTACAATTGAATACTGGGAAATATATGCAAGAAGATTGAAACTTTTGACAATCGAAAAAAACAAGCGAAAATTATATATTAGATTTCCGGCAGTATACAATTTCCTGAAAAAAATCTTACATCGTTAAATTCTTATCCAATGATTAGGCATATTTGGTTCTTTAATTTCAATTTTTTCTTTAAACCAAGCTTTAGGCGCAATAACTTGCGTTGCATCACTTTGATTAAGTAGAGCCGCCAGCATTGAAAAAGTACTATTTGAAATAACAATCGTTCTAAACTTTGATAATAAAATAAATTCTACCAAATCTGAAGAATTAATTATTTCATCGCTTATATACCGAAAACTATACCTATGTTGCAGGTTTTCCTTACACCATTTAATGTCATCTGTGAATATGTAAACTATCGGATTCTTATCTTCCTTTATTAACAAATCTAAAGCAGCAAAATAGTATTCAATACCTAACAAATTATGAATTTCCGATTGAGTGAAATAATCTGTGCGTCTAACATGAATTGCTACAGCCTGCTCAAAATCTATCGGTCTAATAGTGGTTATGTATGGTACTAATTCAGCAAATCGTTCAGATATTTCATTCACTATTTCCTGACTTAAATATTTATAGTCAATCCAAGAACCAATATAACAGTAATTAATTGGCATTTTTCTCAATAATGCAACTTTTCTTTTAGTTGGTGGTTTAAAAAGTAGAACTGACTTATAACAAATTGAAAAATACAAGTATTTAAATATTTTCCATAAGTGGGCCGAAAAATTTAGTCTAAAATTTATATTATGAGGGGCTAATTGCTCTAATTCAACCAAATTTAGATCGCAAGTATTTAATTTTGGCCACAATTGAATCAATATTGGGAGCCGTGGAGTATGGTTTGAACTACTGAATCGGTAATATGAAATTTCATAGCTCGGCGTTACTCTGAAAAAAAGGGCTAGATTTTGCGCAAAAATCCACTGAAATAGTTGGTTCCCAATTCCACCATTTATTCGAACGATAATTTTCATTAGATTTATTCTACAATATATTTAATTTAAATGTTGTTTTTGGTTCATAATCAAGTATAATATTTTAATGCAACTTTTTAGTGTCATAGTGCCTTTAATCCCTGCGCACGATAAAAATTTTAGGAAATTATTAAAGTATTTAAATCAAAATCAAGAAAAGATTAAAGAAATTATTGTATGTAGAAGTGAAACTCCTAACTATTTACGGTTTTTTGTTTTACTCAAATTTAAATTAATGGTTTATTTCATGAATGTTCAGCCGAATTTAATTTTACTTACTGTGCCCCAAATTTCCTATGATGGGACTAATCGGAACCGTGGAATAAAGATTGCTTCAGGAGAGTATATTGCATTTATGGATGCAGATGATGTTTATGTTGAGTCTAGATTTTCGGTATTGGAAAATATCTTTAACGAAACTAACTGCGATGTTATATTGCACTCTTTTAATTCTAAAGATACAAGCTTGAATAATTCTAAAGATTTAGAATCTAGTGTTTTTTATGAATTATCTTTTCCACAAAATAGACTTAGCAGTGATGTTAATACTGCTCTCACAATTAAAAACACCAGTGACTCACCTAAAATTCACCATGCCCATATTACAATGAAGTCTAAGTCAATAGATCGTAATTTTTTAGACATTTTTCCCGGCGCTGATTCAGAGTATTGTAAATATCTAGTAAAATCTGGAAAGAAAGTTATTTACACAAATCAAATTTTGTCTACATGGAACCGTAAGAGATCATTGCGCTATTTGTTTAGACTAGCAAAAAGAAGATTTTTGACCTTAAGAGTGAAGTAAGTTTTATTTTATTGCGGAACCAAAAATTCATTTCATATTTGCGTATTATCTTTCTCAAAGATTGATTAACTTCACCATGCTCATTTTGACTCTCCCCTATGTATTCTGATTGTACTCTAGGGATAGTAATTTTTTTTGAATTTTTTTCATAACAAAAAAATTCATCGTGAATTATCGAATCTTGAATTAGATGCGGATATACATGTTTCGCAAGAAATTTTTGATCTTCCTGGATTTTGGTTCCAAAGTCCCGAGTGCGATCCCAGTCAATGTCTCTAGATTTATCATTACATTTTAACCCCCAAAGTCCCCCGGGTATTAGAACCTGGTGATATGGGTGATCTCTGATTATGTGTAATGTTTGGCCAGAATCCACCCATTCCTTTATTGCTGAAACTTCTCTAATTGAAATTAATGAATCAGTGTCGCGGGATAAAAACATTTCAACTTTTAAGTCAAGCACTGGTAAAAATCTCCAAAACATACCATTGGGGTGCCAATTCTTATCAAACATCAAAATTTCTGCATTAAATTTACTTAAATCACTTAAAATTTTAGATGAGATATCTTGAGAGCAATAAAATCTAGCTTTCCAGTCTGGTAAGAAAGAATTGATAAATATTGCATTATTAACTGCTCCAGTAGAATACTTTGGATTTTTTCCATAAAGCGAGAAAGATATAACTTTCATTTAACTAAACTTACTAATTCCCACTCGGGAGGGTAAAGATAAGATGGGTTTATAGCGTGTTTATAAAATTGAGAAGGTGCAAATACTTTAGAGTGGTGCTTGATATTTGCCAGATATGCGCCCCACCATCCAAAAGTTGAATTAGAAATAATGAACTTAGAAGCACAAGACAAAGCTACTAGGTTTGCAGCCGAGTTTGTAACTTCGAAATCTATTAACAAACTCTGCTTTGAGATTTGGATTGGCAACGAATTAGAAATAGATTTGTAATCGTCGCTAAAAACCCAAAAGAATAAGATTTTTTCTTCTATTAGAACTTTGCTCATCAAACCATAAAAATAATCTAAATTCAAAAACCCCAACTCATTATTCTTTAAGTAGTCTCCCTGCCTAATCTGCACAGCACATGGTTGATTAATTGCCGCAAGAATTTGCAATCGCTGCAGCCAATAAGGCACTACTAACAGCTCCATTTGCTTGAGTATTTTTTCTATGCAGGGCTCTGACGCCCACACATATGTATGAAAGTTGCCAATAATAGTGCTTCTATACGATAAATTCTCGCGAGTTTTCGCAAAATACCCGGTACCACGGGCGATATAAACACGTCTGAAAATTCTATCGTTAGTGTCATAATAAAAAAACATTTTTTCAATAACCGTGAGAAAAAAACTAATGTATATTCTGCGTACACTATTAACAGAACTTAATCGTAATAAAAAAAGAAAAAATCTTTTCAAAAAGTTAGTATAAACATTATTTTTCGATAAAATCAGTTCTGATTCAATGTTAAATTGGAAAAGATCAGGCTTACCATCAGATTTTCTTGGATCACCTAATTGACCTTCTATCGCAAACCCATTTGGCCCAAATTTGGATAGAGCAAAAACATATTGAAACAACTGATTTCCCAGCCCACCGAAAAGCACTATAACAGGCTTTAAATTTTTTGCCATATCCTAAAGTTTCCCCTCACAATATTATACAAGAATATATGAAAATTTGTGAATACTACGCTAACCGACAAAATAATATTTTTTAAGTAGTCTCTCTCAATTTTTGGTTTAGTATTTTTTAGAATTCCAATACTTAATTTTATTATTTGTAGCTTTAATAAATTATTTACTTTCTTAGAATTATTTCTATTTATAAGGTTAAGAATAAATCTAATACATAAGCGTTGGTCATTTGCATCATATAGAGTGTTTGAACTTTGGAATGGATTATTTACTCTATAGATATAAACTGGATTATGTTTAAATATTATAGATGGATTTTTTATCATTAATTGGCTAATAAAACCTTGGTCTTCAGCAAGCTTAAAATTAGGAAATATAGTCGTATCAATAAACTTTCTTTTGTAAATAATGCGAGTAAATGCGGGAGTCAAGATAAATTGATTTATATTTTCAGTGCAGCTTATTAATCTACGACTAGAGTCTTGACTATCCAGCTGTATGATTTGGGCAATCATCAGATCATAATCATTTTTTTCATTAAATATTTTTAGGTATTCACGAATTACAATATCATCATCACAATCCCAAAAAGCGATCCATTTCGTTTTGCAGTGTTTCAATCCTTCATTTCTACTCAATGCTGCAGAGCGAAAAACATTTGGAACTACTTTCACACTATTTCTTTTTTTAGCAAAATCCTGTAATGATTTTAGTTCACTGTTGGTTAATGCATCTGCCACAATTACAGTTTTAAAATTTACCTGTTCAGCTTTTTTAATCAATTTTTTTAGGTTTATAAAATTCTTGGCAAAGTTATGAAAAGGAATTATTA
>CAIJXW010000027.1 GCA_903824755.1 uncultured Bacteroidota bacterium
GGAGACTCCGGGAGTTGGCTCACTAAATTTCTTAATTGTAGCCGATGCATCCGGAAAACTTCCGATACTCACATCATAACCTGGTCCACTGTTCACATTCAGAGAACTAACCAATACATTTGAAGGGTTATACAATTTAATTGTTTCACCATTGGAACTGATTTTAAAATTGGTATGATTGAAATTCCCTATGGCAGGAATAAAGTTCGGGGGTAATGAACTAATTCCGGTATTTGCTAGACTTAACTCAAACAACTGGAAATTTGTTGGACATGTTGCGATTACATCAAACGCAAGCGAATCAATATTTCCGGCTGATAGGCCAGCTGATATCAATTCACTTGCCGTGTACAAGTATTGTTGGCGAGCACCTTCGTACCAGTTGCTGTATGCAGAGGGATAGTCATAGTATCCGTTTTGTACGGTTCCCGTGCCTACAGTGGTCGAGTTGAAGCGAATATTTGGGCGCTGCTGGGCATTGCTTCCACCGTTGAATCCGCATGCGGAACCCGGGTAATTCAAGGCAATGGTAGCCGAATTATAGGTTGTGGCACTTTGGGAATGAATGGAATTGCATTGGTAAAACGGGTTGTAGGTGCAAAGATTCAAAACAATATTTGATACGCCATCCCAATAGAAGGGTGTTGAAAAATGATGGGTATTCCAACCTGCCTGTGGTACAAATGTACTATCTGTTAAAGCATTTGTAAATGGAGTCGATACGAATCTGTCTTTCCCGCTACAAAAAACTATGATGTACTGACCAGGCTGGACAATCTGATGCGGAAATGCCCATTCACCAGGATTTGAATTATCGCTCAAACTATAATTGAATAAGTCAATTGCAGTTGAGCCGGAATTATAGATCTCAATCCAATCCTCAAAATCACCATCTTCGTCACTGATGGTTGAGTAGTTTTTATTACTACCTTCATTGATTACTAATTGTCCAAATGTTTGGTTCGAAATTAGCGCCAATAGAGCGATTAAGACTATTTTAATGTTGATCATTTGCATGTATTCTTTTACAAATTTTACATTTCGCTGTCATTTTATTTCTTGAACTTTTTTAAGCTTGCCCTTAACTTGTATATAGGTATGACAAAATCATACAAAGCAACCCAATTTTGGGTAGATTGGTATGATTGTAGTCATATGTTATTCAAATGTAATAAAAATTCTTACAAGTTGTCAATCGTACTTTTTTTTTCATAATTAAACCTACTTGAAAATCAACTATCAACATTTTTTAGACGTGGGGAGCTATCGGACTAAGAATTGTTCTAGGGAGTTGCTTAGGGGGAGTAATCTTTAAATTTACTCACGCACTAAAATAATCAAGCTGGTTAGAAATTTTTGGAAAATAATTTTTTTGGTTAATTGGCGAAATGTGTGAATTTGGGGCAACGAAAGCTATATATATTATTTTATGTTACCAAGAACCAGTTTTGCCCCGCTCCCGCACGAATACTTTCGTGAGTTCTTTTTTAAAACTCATAAAAACACATTTTTTCAAGATTATATAATTTTATACTCCTTTTTTTTTAAATATTACTTTTTCTTTTATTAACTAACATCTGATAGGATTCGAGCGGGAGCGGGGGTTTGTTTTTTTTTAAATATATTTAATATATTGATTGTCAGTAAATTAAATCCATTAAACATGTTTTAATTGTATTCTTAAAAATGTTTAAAACTATGTCTTATTGTGAATAAGTTTGGTAATCAAATTCCATTTATAAACACAACCTTTGTAAAGATGGCAAGGTGCTGTATTGGTATCCCCCATTTTATACATTTTAGTTATGAGTATACTTTATAAAGTATTATCAAAGAAAAACCCTCAGGACCTTTTGGCACCAGAGAAGTTTTATGCCAGTGCGATTGCAGATGGTATTGTAGATTTAGATTTGCTAGCGGAGCTAATTGCGGATCAATGCACAGTTACGGAAGCCGATTGCTATGCGGTGTTGCTCTCTTTGGAGAAAAACATTATCCGCGAATTGGGTCAAGGGCGTATTGTGAAAGTGGGACGCCTAGGGAGTTTCCAAATGGGATTGAGTTCGGAGGGTATGGCTACTGCCGATGCTGTTTCGGCTTCTTCAATCAAGAAAACGAGAGTTTTGTTCCGTCCTGGAAAAAAGATGCGAAGACTATTAGTAGATATTACTTTTAGAAAAGCAAGCTAGAACCCCTATTTTTGAGAGCAATTTTATTGTTCGAACTGCCTTGAGTGTTTCCGCACTCAAGGTTTTTTTTTGTTTTTTTTTCGATTTCGTCAATAAAAAAAGCTTTTTTAGACCGCATGACTTTTATCAATAGACCTTACTAACAAAACCGTTCGACCTCACGATTGAAATTAAGGAACAGCACGAAGAAAAAAAAAGACAACTGCAACCAAAAAATTTGAAAACTTTCATAATAGCAACAATTTTTTGGGTAAAAAAAGGAAAGAAGCCACGCTATTATTCGTAAATATCATAAAAAATTGGCTGAAAACAATCAAGAAATCATCCAAAAAACGCTTGATTTATCTAAAAATTCGACCAAGAACCTTCGTTTTTAAGCAAAAAAAAGCTCAAAAAAAGCAGCTAGAACCCCTTGTTTTTGAGCGAAATTTATGTTCGAATGCCTCGAGTAGTTTCCGCTAATCGTATCGAAATAAAAACCAAAAATAACAAATGTTTTACTATATGAAACTATCAGGAGTAAATTTTATGAACAAATTGGCTGTATAAAATATCAGGAGGAAAACTACATTTCAATAGGGATTGAAGAAGTGTGGGTTTGGTTTGATTTGTGGGTTGAGCCCGAAACGATAGTTTCGGGTTTTTGTATTTTAGAACACGCCAAAAGTTTACTTTTGAGGAGAGATGAAATTACCCAAAAAGCGTTTAATTTTTCTATAAAAACGACTTCGATCTAGCAAAAAAAATAGGTACAATGGTAGTACTTTTTATCCAATTAGTACTAATTAATGGTTCTAATTGCAAGAGATATAGTTCTATTTCAAAAAAGATAAATTGGCTAATTCATTAGCCACCAACTAACTAAATAATAAATGCAGCAAATTGAATATATATATTGAATAAAATGTAATTTATAAACTTAATTAGCCTAGATTTGGCAGGTATTACAAGCGCAATCATTAGAATTAGAAACAACAAATAATTAGTAATCACCCGCAAATTTATTCTATGCTGATCAATGGACAAAAAAAATCTCGAAACTCTAAAAAAGCCCAACAAAGCCTTTTTGAAATTCAAAGCTATTCGAGTTGTACTCGAAATCTTCAAAGTGAAACGCACACAATTTTCGAACTGCATAAACGAGAACGAAACCGAGATATTTTCTAAAAACTTTTTTAAAGATTTTATAGTAAAATTCAACCACGACCTTAATTATTATTTGAATAATTCAGGACACTTTTTTGTATTGGTTTTTAGTTCTAAAATGCTGAATGGCAGAAAGATTGAAGTTAAAAAATAGTATACAATAAGATAAAAATGATCAATAACGACAATTAAATTTCGATTTTAATTCCCCGAATATGAATAATATAACACAAAAAATAAAATCATTCCAGTTAGTTTATCCTCAAGTATATTCATATATTCTACCAAAACGCAGTGAAAATGATGGGTCACAAAAAATTGGTTACACAGAGAAGGAAAATGTTGATAAAAGAATATTACAACAAGTAAAAACAGCTGCTTTTACTGAACCATACAAGAAACTTTGGAGCGCACCCGCTTTTTTTGAGGGTGGAAATGAAAGTTTTATGGATAAAACATTTCATAAATTTCTTATCAAAAAGGGTATTGTAAAAAAAGCTAGTTTAGGAGAAGAATGGTTTTATTTCAATGGCGAACCTAACAAATCAAAAGAGTTGTTTGATTTGTTTTGTAAAGAAAATTTTTTAGCGCTTCAAAGCAATAAAGGGAAAACAGAATATACTTTGCGTTTTGAACAAGAAGAGGCGGTTAAAAAAGCAATTTCCTATTTTGAAACAAATCAAAAAGGAGAATTTCTATGGAATGCTAAACCTCGTTTTGGCAAAACATTGGCAAGTTATGATTTGGCCAAGCGATTAAATGCAAAAACAGTCCTCATTGTTACTAACAGACCTGCAATTGCAAATTCATGGTTTGATGATTATGAAAACTTTATCGATGGCTATTCATTTATATCCGAAACTTCTTCCTTAAATAATAGACCTACAATATCTCGAGTTCAATATACTGAAATCATTAAAACAACGCCCAAAGGACAATTTACATTTCTTTCATTACAAGATTTGAAGGGCTCGAAATACTTTGGAGGTCCTTATGACAAATTAAGATGGATTGCTGATTTAGAATGGGATTTATTAATCATCGATGAAGCCCACGAGGGAATTGATACAGGAAGAACCGATGCTGCTTTTGATGTGATTAAACGTAAACAAACACTTCATCTTTCTGGAACCCCTTTTAAACAATTGGCAAACGAAAAATTCTCCAAAGAAGCTATTTATAATTGGACGTATTTAGATGAGCAAAAGATTAAGCAGATAGAAATTGAAGAGGGTGAAATTGGTGAACATACGAATATGCCTGACCTCAAATTATTTACGTATCGGATTTCGCAAATGACTACCGACCAAGTAAATGAAGGCATCGAAATTGATTACGAAACCCGTGATTATGCTTTTGATTTGAATGAGTTTTTTAGAACAAAAGATAAAAAATTTATTAGAGAAAATGAGGTCAAAGAATTTTTAAAAAATCTTTCAACCAATAAAAAATATCCTTTCTCTACTCCAGAATTGAGAGAAGAATTAAAGCATACTTTTTGGTATGTAGGCAACAGAGTAGAATCTGTGAAAGCATTAGAACAATTGCTAAAAAAAGATTCAGTATTCAAAGAGTACGCAATAATTGTAGCAGCTGGCAATGGTCAAACTTTTGAAGAAGAAGAAAATGATTTCAAAGCCAATGAAAGTTCATTTGAAAAAGTAAAAACAGCTATTCGAGAAAACGATAAAACCATTACACTTACTTGTGGGCAATTAACAACTGGCGTTACTGTTAAAGAGTGGACGGCTGTATTAATGTTGACTGATATTAAAACGCCTTCTGTATATATGCAGGCAGCGTTTCGAGCTCAAAATCCGTACAAAGAAATTAGAAATGGCGAGTTATTCATAAAAAAATCTGCCTATCTGTTTGATTTTGCACCCACTCGTGTTCTTGAAATTTATGACAAATTTGCCAATGGCTTAAATCTAAAAGCAGTAAAAGGAGAAGTTACCGAAAAAGAAAGAGAGGCAAATATCCAAGAACTTTTGAACTTTTTCCCAGTAATATCGGAAGATGTTAATGGTGAAATGGTTGAACTAGATGCTGAAATGGTGCTCACCTTCCCAAATGCATTGGCGGCATCAGAAATTGTGAATGCTCGTTTCATGTCCAATTTGTTGTTTAATGATAGTTTAAAAGGAGGAGTTTTCAATTTCCCAAAAGAAGCAGAGGAAATTGTTAACAAATTGCTAGAAGTGAAAAACAAACGCACTCAAATTGCTAGAAATACCCTCAATTTAGACGATGCTCGAAAAGTAAACGATTTGAAAGTTACCAAAATCAATGAAAATACCGAAATTATTCTTGGTCAAAAAATATACAAATCCAACACTGAACGGGTTGTTGATAAATTATTAGAACTGAATAATGAACATATATCTGTAGAGCAATTAATTGATACGGTTTGTGATGTAGCGCAGCCGTTGATTGCAAAATATAAAGAAATATATAAAACAACTCAAGCAGAAACCAATGAGGCAACGAAACAAATTCAAGAAAAAATAAAACTAATAGCAGAAGATTTCAACAATGCCGAATTTAAAGATAGTGCTACTTTAAAGCAAAAATTAATTGAGGTTATTGAACATGATTTTGTGATTAATAAAGTAACTCAAAAAGAAGATGAAATTGTAGCAAAAGTTCAAAAAACCAAAGAAGAGGAAATTAGAGATAGGTTACGCTCTTTTACCCGTACCATTCCCATGTTTATTATGGCCAATTCTTCAAGAGATGAAATTACGATTGATAATTTTGATTTAGAAATAGATGATAAAGATTTTGAAGAACTTACGAGTATTACCAAAGAAGAATTTCACAAACTGCGTGATGGTTTTGATTATGAAGATGAGGGCGAAAGAAAAACATTTCTAGGGATGTTTCATAAATACCGATTTAATGCATCTATAGTTGAATTCAAATTAAAGAAAGACCAGTTAGCCAATTATTTTACAGCCGAGGAAGACATTTTTGAGTTGATACCCAACCAAAAAACCAATCAAATATTTACTCCAAAAAAGGTGGTGCAAATGATGATTGATAAACTGGAAGAACACGATTCTAGTTTATTCAATAGAACCGATAGCACCTTTATAGATTTATACATGAAATCGGGTATGTATATCACCGAGATTGTAAAAAAACTATTCAACACTACCCGAAAACACTACCCGAGTGACCATGATTGCTTGAAACACATTCTAGAAAACCAAATATTTGGGCTAGCCCCTACTCCCATATTACAGGGAATAACACAGTCCTATATTTTTGGTTTTGATACCGAGCAAAAAATTTCTCGAAAGAATTTTATTCAGCATGATTTAACACCTGAGGCACAACAAGGCAAAGCAAAAGAAAAATTACAAGAACTATTAAAACATTATGAAAATATGAAATTTGATGCAGTAGTAGGAAATCCGCCATATCAGGAAAGTGATGGTGGTGCACAATCGAGTGCAAAACCCATCTATAACAATTTTGTAACTAGTGCAAAAATGATTAATCCCAATTATATTTCAATGATTATGCCTTCTCGCTGGTATTCTGGAGGAAAAGGATTAGATGATTTTAGAAACGAGATGCTTAATGATAAATGCATCGCAATTTTACACGATTTTTTAAATCCAGAAGAGGTTTTTCCAAACACTAATATAAGAGGTGGCATTTGTTTTTTCGTGTGGGACAAAAATTATAATAATCAACATAGTCTAACAAAAGTATTTACACATAAAAGTGGGAGTGAAACAACATCAGTTTTACGTTCTTTAATATCTGGTGAGTCTGAAACATTTGTTAGACATAATGAAGCGGTGTCGATTATTGACAAATTAAATAAAAAAGATGATTTTAAAACATTTTCAGATGCTATTTCACCACGTAGACCTTTTGACATAGATGCAAATATTGTTAAAAATATTAGTAAATATAGACGTGATAAAAACGGGGTAAACAATCCTGTTATTTGTTATGGTAAAGGTAAACAAACCGGCTTTTTAGAAAGAGAGGAAATTATTAAAAATATCGATTGGATTTATAAATATAAAGTTTTTACACCAAGAGCCAATAATATTGGTACAGAATTGAATGATGATAATTTAAATAGTTTTATTGGCGAGCCAGGAACAATATGTACAGAATCCTACATTGTAGTTGGAGGCAATTTGAGTCTTGACAAAGTTTCAGCTAGTCATTTAAGTAAATATTTAACAACAAGATTTGTAAGGTTTATGCATAGTTTAGCTAAAGCCAGTCAGGATGCAACATCCAAAACTTACAAATTCGTTCCACTTCAAGATTTCACAGTAAAATCAGACATTGATTGGAGCAAAACCATTATTGAAATAGACCAGCAGTTGTATGCAAAATATAATTTATCTCCAGCCGAAATTGGGTTTATAGAAAGTATGATAAAACCAATGGGGTAAGTGTATTATATGATAAATAAGAATATATATATTGAAACTATAGACATTCGAGAAGATTATCTTTTAAAAAAAGATAAACTGTTAGACATTCTTCTGCAAGATAAAACGACTGGTAAAAATATTTTGTGGGCTACAGATTCTTATGCAACAATGGGTGAACTATATGCTCCATCAGCCTCTATTTCTACTGAATTAGTTACGGGTATAAATGGTAAATTAATTCAACCTCGTGCGGTAAAAAGCAAAGAAGAACAACTGTTAAGGACACGAGATAAAGCAGAGGTTTTCACTCCGCTTTCTATTGTTAAACTAATGAATGCCGCCTGTGATACTAAGCGAATAACAAAAAATAACTGGCAGGACTATGTGGCATTACTAAAATTAGAAATTACCTGTGGTGAAGCACCTTATATTGTCTCTCGTTATGATCCTGTATCTGATAGTCAGCAATTAGTACCAATTCCAAAACGTGTTGGTTTTTTAGATAAAAAGTTGCGTTGCATCAATAAATATTGTGATACTCACAGGGATTGGGTCAAGTGGTCAAAAATAGCTTTTCAAAGTTCCTATGGCTATGAATGGCAAGGTGATAGTTTGCTGATAGCTCGGGAGAATTTGCTTTTTACTTACATCGATTATTACAAAGATAAATTTAAAAGAAAACCCACATTAAAACTACAAAAAGACATAGCAGAGATTATAGTTTGGAATATATTTCAAATGGACGGTTTGAAGTATGTACTACCGATGAGTTGTAAAAATGAAAATGTAATTGTTAAAGGAGTAGAAACCTTATTCGAAAAAAAGCAGGACTACTCTATAGAAAAGCAATGTTTGGGCTGCGAAAAAAAAACAGCCATAAATCATAATGGCATCTATGTAAAAACTATGGATTGGGTAATTGGTGAACCAATCACATTTGTAGATATCGTTAGCAAGCAATAACGATTTTAATTAGAAAAAGGTCAATAGGAACATATTCAAAATTAATCTATGTAAAAAACAAAACCTTGGAGTTTTTATAGCGAGTTAATTTAGATAGATTTTCAATCCATTTCCACAAAGACAAGAAAAAAGATTGATTTTATTGTAAAATTAGAATAAACAGGGATGCCGAAAACTGTAATAAAGAGTAGGTGGAATAAAAAAGCGAGTGGCTTTGGGCACGGTTTGCAAAAAGCGTTTAGTGACGAATTGTAAACGGGAAAAAGTAATTTTATAATTGAAAAAGTTAAAAAAAAAATAAACCTATAGGTTGATTTTATGGAAATAGTTACTACATTTGTACCAAATTTATACGCCTTTCAATTTCCTAATGAGGAATTTGACGAGTTGGAGCGTATATTTGATGAATGGAATGACCCTTTGTTTCTATTTGATTTTTTTTCAAACAATGAAAAAGATTTAAAAGGTTTACACACAATTGAAAAAGCTATAATTAAAACAAAAAGTGAAGCTAAACGTTTTGTCAATAGAATGTTAGATTTAGCAACATCAAATCCACACAAATTAAATGAGTTCTTTAGTAATTTAGAAAATAAAGAATATCGATTAATTCAACTTCAACGCCAAAAAGCCAAACAAAACTGGTTAAGGTTATATGCCTTAAAAATAACTCAAGAAAATGAAGATGACCGATATGTAATAACTGGAGGAATGATAAAACTGACTCAAAACATGGAAGATAGACCACACGGCGAGTATGAGCGAAATAAAATCAATCAATGTCGTGATTATCTATTGTCTAAGGGAGTTTATGATTTAGAATCTTTTATAGAAATTTACTTTTAATTATGGAAAAAAATAAAAATATCGAAAACTTTTTGAAACACGTTTCAAAAAAAGACTCTGGGTGGTTAGCAAAAGCCAAATGGCGTCAAGAAAACGAAGATTGGTTGGATGTTTCTTTTACTATAGCTACAAAAGTTTTATCTACTTTGAATGCAAATAAAAAAACTGGGACTTTTCCAAAAAGTCAAGTAGAATTAGCCGATGCTATGGGATGTTCCGCACAATATGTAAATAAACTATTGAAAGGACAAGAAAATTTACAAATTGAAACGATTTGTAAAATTGGTCGTATATTAGGTATTACATTGATTGAAGTTCCAAAAGCTGTAATTACTCAAAAATCTCCTTATCAAGCATTAAACCCAGACGTCTCGAATATCTCCTACACCAGCTAGTGCGGATTTTCAAACCATGCCCACAAAGAAAAGAGAATAATTTAACCTCTAAAAACCAAAAAAATAGAATAAAAAAACTTAAGATACTGACTAAAAAAACCGATTAATTTAGTGGGTTTTTAGGCTTTTTTAGCTTTTTTGATTTCTTAAATAGACCATTCAAATCAATATTATAATTGGTGACCCAAACAAACCGATCTGTCTTTTTTGTACTACCATAATCATCAAAGAAAACGGTCAGCCCTACCCTTTGCCCCTTTGGTAAATTATATTTGCAACCAATATCATATCGGAATCTGTTATATTCTAATCCCACTTGATCGAGTCGCAGAAAAAGTTCGGGGGCAAACGAAAACGATAATTTGGAATTGGGTACATTATATTCAAAAGTCACTCTCTTTCGAAAAGTATGGGTGGGTGGGTTATAGAATTGCATGTATTCTGGATCGAAATTATCAGTTTGATACTCGTATCGAAGTGCACTCGCTATCGAAATACGGTTGAATTTCATTTTGTATTGGGCGTTCACAAAAAACCGATGATTGTCATCGATAAACGAGGTAGTGAAACGATAGGCAAAACCAAATTTCAATTTTTTATTGACCGAATAGTCAACCCCTAATTGAATAATGCTCCCTTGAAATTGATTGAAATTATCTTCCAGGCAATACATATAGTCAAAAGAAGTAGCCCATTTTTTGTTGAAACTATACTCTAACGAAGGATTTATCCGTAACTGTGAATCAGGTAGTTGTTGGGAAAACGAATGGGAAATAAAAATTAAAAAAAAGGGCAAAAATAATTTCTTCATCTCAATTAATCATTGTCTTTATCCTCCATCGTAGAAACATTGTTTTCGCTTATTTTTGAAAAATAATACGCCTTTATAAGTGCCGTATCTTTCAAATAATTGATTGATACGATCACGACTTTATGAATTTCTAATCCTGTTCTTTCTTTTAAATCCGCCAATAATAAATCTCTGTTTTCTGGCTTAATCAAATTTATATTATCATATATAATGTCTTTTGAGTTTTCGTTGTCCAGAAAATCAAGCTTTTCGAGCAAGAAGATCATCAACAATACAAACAAGTTGCAACAAATTAATACCAATGGGGTTTCTTCAAGAACTGCAAGTGAATTTAGCATTCCTAAAGCTACACAAACAAAGAAATAGCCCATATCCTTAATGGATATAAGTATGGTTCGATACCGTATTATAGAAAATATTGCAAAAAGTCCAAAGGCAAATCCTACTTTTATTTTGGCCGAACCTAGCAGGACGCAAATCAAAAAGTTGATGACATTAAAAATGGAAAATGTGAATATGAAATCTTTGTTTTTATATTTTGGGTAATAAATAAACCCTACCAATACTATCATCGATACAATATCAATGATGGCCCGTGTTATGAATTCTGATAAACTAAATGCGACTATAAGTTCTGTACTTTCCATTATTTTATATGTTATTTATGTTTTTTATTAATGCTAAAAAATTGTTTTTCTTTACGTTTGGCATCAACGATATTATGCCAAAAATATATTTGCTAAAACTCTTTTCTCTGATTCCTTTTTGTTTCAAAAACTGCAACAAAGGCGAGCTTTGTGAGGTTTTTGATTGTTTTATTTCCAATACCGCAACATTATTTAGTTTTATTTCTTGATTATCGTCAATAAATACAATTGTAGTATCAATGGTGACTCTCTCCGAAAAATTGCTATCAACAAATGTGATCCTGGTAAAATTATTCTTTAAAATTAAAGCAATATCTTGGGTGTTTTTTCTTGTAAAATCGGATAGTTTGTTTTTTTGGCTTTCGCCCAAAGAAAATATCATATCCGAAGTTTGTTCTCTATATTTATTGGTGCGATTGATTTTTTCTTTCTTCTTAATTTCAAAAAAAGTCAATCCTGACTCTACATATTTTCGACAACGAACCTTAACTCTATTGGCATATCCACTGTGGTGCTCTTTATAGAAATTCAAATCTGGTGTGTCAAAATAGTTATTTTCATAACGAAAGGCACGAACAGAATCAATTTCCAAAATGCGATAATTGTTTTTTAAACACTCCTCCAATTCAAATAATTGGGTAATGGGCAATGTGAATTTTTTGTCCACACGGTTCAATAGCGAAACAGAATCCAACTCGTTTAAGTTTAATGCGGGAAGCGAATAAATAAAGGTGTTGAAATCTAGGCTCATCGTTATTATTAAAAAATGATTTTGAAATCTTCGATCGTTACTGCTTGTTTTTTTGTAGAAATATCAACCGCTTTTATTTCGTATTTCTGTTTCCAAACGCAGGTATCGCAATCGCTATATACCCACAAATCATAAGTTCCTTTGTTTAGAAACTTAAATTGAAATGAACCATCATAGGACGTATTTATATCGTCAAAATAGTTTGGGTTATTGTGCTGACTAATATAGACTTTTACCTCTCCCATATAGCCTTGAGCACGAACGCTTCCTGATGAAGTGATGTCATAAGCATAAACTTTTCCCGAAATCTTTCCTAATCCGCCATATCCTTCGTCTTTTGAACAGGAATAAAATCCAATTGCTAGTACTAAAACCGAAATGATTAAATGTTTTCTTCTCATGCCTAATGTGTTAATTTGTAATGCATTATTTATTGTTTTCTCTTGTTTTGTTTTAATAATTGTTTCTATTGCTTCTTGAATTTTGGCTTTTTTATAGAACTTCACAACCTGAAATTAGGTTAATTTCTGACAATCTTAATTTTTGAATTATTGTTTACGGTCAGTAAATAAATGCCATTTGAAAAATTAGAAAAATCAACGCGAATTTGATTCTGATAGATATTATTTTCTTTGTATAATAATTGACCTTGCAAATTATATATTTCTATTTTTTCGATTGGATTTTTTTCATTCAATAAAACAACAAAATCTTGTGTCGGATTTGGATAAACTTTTAGATTTTTATCTAAATCTGCATCAAAATCATCAACAGACAAGGGTTGATTGTTTCCATTATATGTAGGTGCCTGAATCACAAAATTGCCAGTGCCATTTGGTATTCTTGCATATCCTAAATCTGGGGTTTGGGCCCCAAAATTGACGGTTTCGATTGTTGTCCCATCAGGATAGGATAAAATGGCACTCTCTCCAGCCGTTGACAATTTGAAATCAGCATGAAGTCCTGTTTGGGTCAAATCCTGGTCGGCCCAAACGGTTAAATATCCATAGGGCGGAATTGTTAATCCCGCAGGAAATTCCCATTTCAATAAGTTGGTTGACGTATCGGTCATATACAAATTATCCAGTGATAAGGTGCTTGAAGTGGTGTTGTATAATTCTATCCAATCTTCATATTCTCCATTATCATCTGTTACAGTTGAAGTATTTTGAGCCATTATCTCATTGATTTTCAATTGACCAGCTTGGATTTTTGGATAGGAAGCATTGATGGTATAGAACTCATGCTCGGCTCGCTCTGGCGAAAATCTCCCTATATTGTTGTTTTCTGCATAGATATAATATTGAGTGAAAACGGTTGTAATTGGAATTGAAACACCGTATTGATTGTCGTTTGCCGCTCCATCGTTATGTGTGCCATCATCAAACATTTGAATTTTTGTGAAGGGCAAAGTTTTATTGGCTCTATACCCCAAAAATACAGCATTTGTATTTGTATTAATTATGTTGGCCGAAACAGAAACCGTGCTATTCAATAAGGGATTTTGGACTGACAAAGCAATATTTGAAATTGTAGGTTTCGTATTCGTAAAATCAGAAAGCCCTGTCAAATAGGTATTTCTTCCACTCATTAAACCACTTATACCTGGAGCAGTATTCATTCCTAAAGTCGTATCTGTGGTGCCAATATTGCTTTGAAATTGGGCAAAAGTATAAAACTTAAATGGGTCGGCCTGAACCGAACTACTAATTAATGATTGAAATGAATTTGCCGTTGTCAAATAGGAAGCATTAGATAAATTCTCAGATATTATTGTAGCATAATGAGCAAGATATATTTTTTTATATCTTGGTATTTCCAATAATTTAGTAATCAATGGCCAGCCCGTATCGGTGGTATGAAGCAAATGGGTTAATTGTTTTTTTGCTGTAGTTGATGTTAAATTTAGTGTTCCAGTATCGCTAAATGTTCCAAAAGCCATATTCAAATCCCATACAATAGGATTGAAACGACCATTATTGTCTTTATATAAATAATAATTTTGTTTGAATTTTCCGATATAACTATCCAAATTGACAAGTGCATTATCAAAGGCAAGCATCCATAATGCTCGATCCACATCAAGAACACTTTCGATGTTTGATGGACTGTTATTCAGGACATTCGTCAAATTAATAAGGTCGTCCCAACCCGCTAATGATTTTATTTCATAGGCCGTTTCATAACTCGTGCTTAGGTTTCCTAAATAGGCCAAACTCGGCAAATTAGTAGATAGTGGAGAGGCTCCAGCAGGCGGGCTACAACTAAAAAAAGCATTTGTATTTGAATAGAAATAGTTGCTTACGAATTTTTTTGAGATAGATTCTGTATTGATATAAAGGCCTCTCAAAACACCATTCACATAGACATTTGCATAATTTGACATAGGCGCATCCATATATTGTCGAGCAATAGAAAACGCAGTCGTTTCTCTGACAAATGATGGATCATAAATAACATTGCTTAGTTTTATATCTGTATATCCTTGATAATCTTGGTTGCTATAAGTGTCTAATTCAATATGAAATGGGTTTTTATTATTGTTCGGATTATAGGAGCTATTGCCCTTATACTTCACACCTACCGTATAAAATACAGTTCCGTTTATTGAAACCGATTGTGCCGCAATATAGTTTCCAGCTCCCGCTGCTTCGGCATCTAGAAGTGCGTCCCAATTGGATTGAGAAAAAACAATTCGGATATCCTGAATTGTGTTTGAATTATAGAAAGTTTGAGATTGTAGTAAATTGGTGAATAAAAAAAATAAAATTATTCTAAAAAATGGTTTCATAAATAGTTTTTTTTTCCAAAATTGCTTCAAATATATGATTTTTCATAAATAGTTATTGAATATTTAACAGAAATCTAATAATAATAACTATTAATCAGATGTTAAGCCAATATTATGTTTAGACGAAATAATATTAATTTTCTTGTTCCGAAATAATAGAATAGATTGATTTATTTTAATTAAAAAATTATAGGATTGATTATCAGGTGTGTATATAAATTTAATTCGGTTAGTTGCACTATATTTATTACTATTTATCATTAAAATCATTTTCTAAAGTTTATAATTGACAAAATAAATCTAATACTGCCTGAATAGTATTCTATTTGATCCTATCAGAGAAAAAACTTCAAAATTCATTAAGAAATAAAAGATATTATTTATATTGCACTTATTTTAAGAATATAAATATGAAACAATTTCTAATAGTTATAAGTGGATTTATTCTGGTTTTTTCAATTGTTGGCTTTTCACTCAACAAAAATACTTTCAGCACAAAAGAGACTTTTGTTTCAAATTGCGATACTTCTTTGGTTTATTTCAAACAGCAAATAGCACCTATTTTGCAATCAAAATGTGTGAGCTGTCACAATGTTCAAAAAGCAAAAGATGAAGTAATGCTTGATAATTATGAAAATTTAATAAAAACAATCGAAGTAAAATATAAAAATGGTGTTTTAAAAAACAAATTAGAATCTGTAATTAAATCGGATTTTATGCCTCCTGAAGAGCATGAAAAACTATCAATAACTGAAAAGAAATTAGTTTATAAATGGATCAAACAAGGAATGAAAAATACTAGTTGTGAAGACGTTTTATTAGAAAAACCAATCCTTTCAGAAGCTGCTATTTCTTATGAAAATACAGTAAAAGAAATTTTAGATGCCCAATGTGTCGGTTGTCATAATTCAGCAAATGCTGATGCAGGAATAGATTTAACGGATATTTCTACCCTAAAGTCTTTGGCATTTAATGGGTTGTTGACACGAGTAATCAATCACAGTGAAGGCGTTAGAGCAATGCCTCTGAATGGAGAAAAACTTTCGGAAACAAAGATAAAAAACATCGAAA